>NZ_DBLZZO010000004.1:0-139135 GCF_057858645.1 Eubacterium sp. | reverse complement strand
TTGCAAAAAAAAAAGACCCCCTCTTCTCTTGCTACATAAATATATCATATCATTTTATTTACGTCAATAAGTTTTTACTTACATTTAGAGAAATTAGTTTTCAGCAAATAATTATATACTTATATTCTGCTTACTTACATTCAGAGCATCTTTTTTAGTTTATATTTTTCCTTTGTTTTTTATCTTCTATTAATTATTTGTCAATGCCTGTTGCTATGCACATAAAATAAACATCTTTTACGCTGGCACTTTTTAGAAGTCTGCTACATGCGTCCATTGTGCTGCCTGTTGTGTATATGTCATCTACAAGCAAAACTGATTTCACCCCTTTTAATGTTTCAGGTTTAATTGCAAATGCATTCTTAAGGTTACTGCTTCTTTGACTTCTACTTAATCCTTTCTGAGGTTTCGTATCACTTACTCGTATTAGTGATGTCTTGTCTAAACTTATATTAGAGTAGTGACTTAGGTATTTTGCAAACTCCTCTGCCTGATTGTATCCTCTCTGTTGCACTTTACCCTTGTACATTGGAATTGGCATAATTCTGTCTATTTTCCATTGTTTTAGTTTGCTTCTATACTTTCTGTTTCCTACATAAGCAAAGAAATCCCCATAACACCTTTTGTTATCGTATTTAAATCTGTATAAAGTTAATTTCATTTCTTCTACATATTGAAACACGCAGACGCCTTTGTTAAATTCATGCTTAGTTTTTGCACAGTCCTGACAATACAATGCATTATTACTTGTTAGCTGCTTACCGCACATTTGACAGGCTGGCGTTTTTACTATTTTAATTTTATCCCTACATTCTTTGCATATTCTTTGATTCATTCCTATAACCTGATTGCATATAGGACAAACATTTGGATAAAAAATTTTCTGTATTATTTTTCTATATTCCATGTTCCCCTTATTTATTGTTCTTCATTATAATAATTAACAAGCTGCCATTTCAGTCCCGAGTATCTTCTATGCTGATCCTCATTTGCAATCATTGCCGAAAATGTTTCTTTTCGACCAACAATACAAACACATTTTTTTGCTCTTGTAACACCTGTATATAGAAGATTTCTTGTCATAAGCATTGAGACACCTGAAACTAAAGGCATAATAACTGCAGGATACTCGCTACCCTGTGACTTATGAATAGTTATTGCGTACGCAAGTTCTAACTCCTCAGCCTGTTTAGAATCATATATAACGTATCTGTCATCATCAAAAACAACTTCCATAGTGTTAGTTGTATTATTAATAGTAGTAATTATTCCCATGTCGCCATTGAAAATTCCGGTTCCACTATCATATATTCTTCCGCCCTCACTTCGCTGCTCCCATTCAAGCTGATAATTATTTTTTATCTGCATTACCTTGTCGCCTTCTCTAAAAATAACGCCTGCGATTTCTCTTTCACGTTTATTTTCATCCTGAGGATTAATGTATTTCTGCAGTTGTTCATTTAAAGAATTAACTCCTAAAATTCCACCACGCATAGGTGTTAAAACCTGTATATCCATTGGTTTTGCTTCTACATATTGAGGCAATTTAGACATCATAAGACCAATTGTAGCATTTAATGCCATCTGTGCATTTTCTCTTTCTATATATAAGAAGTCGCCCATGCTGTTATCCAGTGCCACCTGTTCGCCTTTATTAATCTTGTGGGCATTAGTTACAATCCCACTTTCCCCTGCCTGTCTGAAAACTTTTGTAAGTCTTACAACGCTAAATTGTTCCGACTCTATTATATCCCTTAAAACGTTACCCGGTCCAACGCTTGCAAGCTGATTAATATCACCAACAAAAACAACTCTTGTTCCTATTGTTATGGCCTTCAGCAACGCATGCACAAGAAAAGTGTCTACCATAGACATTTCATCAACTATGATTACGTCTGTTTCCAAAGGATTTTGTTCGTTTCTGCCAAATTTTGCATCAATTTCATCTCTGCCGGTTTCCTCTGATGCTCCACCTGAAATTTCCAATAATCTGTGTATTGTCTTAGCTTCATGACCTGTTGCCTCATTCATTCGTTTTGCTGCTCTTCCTGTTGGTGCCGCAAGACTAACTTCCAACCCATCAGCTTCAAACATTTGTATAATGGCATTTATTGTAGTGGTTTTACCTGTACCAGGTCCACCTGTAATAATTGTAATACCATTGTTTTGTGTTTCTATTACAGCTTTTCTTTGCAAATCATCTAATTCTACTCCTGAAAGTTTTTCAATTGTATCTAACTTAACGCCCATTATATAATCATCTTCCGGTGTAGAAATATTTAATTCCAACAACATTCTGGCAATATTTAATTCTGTGTAATAGTATGTAGATAGAAATACTGCATCTTTTTCTTCAATATTTTTTAGTATTAATTTTTTCTCTAAAACCAACTCCGTAAAACAATTATCCAGTAAATCCATATTATAAGTTCCGTCTGCATTAAGATACTGATCCCTTAAGCCTAACAGATTAATTGTTTTCTCAACTAATTTTTCTTTTGGTAAATACGTATGTCCTGATAACGATGCATCCGACAGGGCATAGCACATGCCACTTTTAATACGAATAGAAGCATTCACTTCCACACCTGCACGACGTGCAATTTCATCTGCCGTTTTAAAACCAATGCCTGATAGGTCATCTGCCAACTTATAAGGATTAGTTTTTATAATGTCATAAACTTTCTGACCATACATTGTATAAATCTTATTACTTAATGTAGGACTGATTCCATATCCCTGAAGAAAAATCATAACATCACGCATGTCTTTTTTCTCTTCAACCTGCTCACAAATGTCCATTGCTTTTCTTATGGTAATGCCTCTTATCTCTGCAAGTCTTTCAGGTTCTTCTTCTACTATTCTAAGAGTATCCTCGCCAAATTTATCAACTATACGATTAGCAAGCACTGCACCCAAACCTTTAATTGCACCTGAACCAAGATATTTTTTCAACGACAATTCATCTGTTGCAGGAATTACTTTATAAGAAGTTACTTTAATCTGTTCTCCATAAATATCGTGAAAAACTTCTTCTCCCTCTATTTCTAAATATTCACCTTCTGAAATATATCCAAAATTACCAGTGCATTTTATTTCTTTTTTTCCATAAGATAAAGTTAAAACCGTATAACCATTCTCTTCATTTCTAAAAGTTATGCTTTCTACATATCCACTTAATGATTTCATATTGTTCCTTTTATCAAAACAAGGCTGCCCCTATGTTTCTTTGGACAGCCTTTATGTTTAATTTTATTTTACTTTATTTTTTCTGCATCTTCTTCGTCAATATATTCTAAATACTGACCTGTACCTATGGCTACAGCAGTCATTGGATCTTCCGCTGTCATAGTATTAATACCAGTCTTTGCTTCAATCAACTGATCCAAGCCATGTAATAAACAGCCACCACCTGTTAAAACAATCCCTCTTACAGCAATATCTGCTGCAAGTTCCGGAGGTGTCTGTTCAAGCACACGATGCACAGCATCTACAATACTTGTTGTTACATCGCTAAGAGCTTCTTCTGTTTCCTCTGATGTAACTTCTATTGTTTTTGGAAGTCCTGTAACAAGATTTCGTCCACGCACTTCCATCTTCTTATTTTCTGATTTGTTATAGCATGTACCAATTCCAATTTTTATTTCTTCAGCAGTTCTGTCACCGATTAAAAGATTATGTTTCTTTCTCATGTATCTTACAATTGCCTCGTCAAAGTCGTCACCGGCAACTTTAACTGATGTACTTACAACTGTACCGCCTAAAGAAATAACAGCAATATCTGTTGTGCCTCCACCAATGTCCACAATCATGTTTCCGCATGGCTTCTTTATTTCAATACCAGCTCCAATTGCTGCTGCTAAAGGTTCTTCTACAACGAAAACTTCTCTTGCTCCAGCCTGAAAAGCCGCATCCTGAACTGCCTTTGTTTCAACTTCTGTTGCACCACTTGGAATACAAACACAAATACGTGGTTTTCTGTATGAACGCTTTCCAACTGATTTCTGTATGAAATATCTAATCATTTGTTCAGTAACTGAATAGTCAGAAATTACACCCTGCTTAAGAGGTCTTACTGCAACAATATTGTCAGGTGTACGTCCAATCATTAATCTTGCTTCTTCACCAACAGCCTTAATCTTTTCTGTATCGCGATCTATAGCCACAACTGATGGTTCTTTTAAAACCACACCTTTTCCTTTAATGTAAACAAGTATACTTGCTGTTCCTAAATCTATTCCTATATCTGTATTAAACATTTAGTTCTCCTTTGGTCATTCATTTTTCCATATATAAAATATACTTCTATATTTTAGAATATCCACACTAAAGTAAAGTATAACAACTTTTTTTTATAATGTATATGTTTTATTTCCAATTTTAACGGAAAAATCTACACAGTTTTTCACCAGCATTTTCCGATTTTTTATTATTTTTTATTATTTTCGCCGATTTTCGAGTTTTTTTACATTTTGTTCATATTTTATTCACATTCGTCCCTTACTATAACAGAGTACTACCTAGAGTGGTGCACATAGTTTGTATACGTCATACCCTATAATGACGTATTTTAAGTTTTTCATACTCAACCTAGCGGGTGAGATTCCCGCTAGGTCCCCCGTAAACAACAGCCATATGCCTAGCATATGGCTTTAATATATTCAACACGTTAACCAAGCACATAAAAAGAAAAACACAGCAAAAAAGATGCTCCCATACTTTTTGCTGTGTTTTTCTTTTTATGTATCCTGGGAACCCAAATTAGCGAGAAGCAGCAGATTTATCTTTTAAACTTCTCTCACGCTTATATTTCTCTCTTGTTGCAATCCCACCACGTATATGTCTTTCGCATTTATTTTTCTCTAAAATTTTTCTTACTTTAGCTGCTAAAGCAGGATCTATTTCTACTAACCGTTCTGATACATCTTTATGCACTGTAGACTTGCTAACTCCAAACTTCTTTGCTGTTTGCCTTACTGTGGCTTTTGCCAAAACCAGATATTCTCCTGCAGCCACAGCTCTCTTTGCAATATAATCATTCATGGGGCTTCTCCCATATATTCGTTTGTTCTATATTATGATTATTAATTGCAAAATATAACTAAACCGTTTATTTATTCCTACGGAAGCTTGTAGACCTCATCTGACCGCTCAGATACTTCTTTGGAATGTGTAACTAGAATTATGCATTTATTCTCTTTATGTGCCAATTCCTTAAAGATTTCTATAATCTCTGCCTGAGTTTCCTTGTCTAAATTTCCGGTTGGTTCATCAGCTAAAATAATTTCCGGTCCATAAGACAATGTTCTCGCAATGGCAACCCTTTGCTGCTGTCCTCCCGACAATTTTAAAATTCTTCGTTTAATGTTTCTCGTTCAATGTTTCAAGCCATTTATTTTCTTCCCCTGTCAGGTAAGGTTGCAAAGCATCTGTTATTCTTCTGTTATACTCAAAAATAAGTTCCTTTTCTTTTTCTGTGAGCATTGTTTCATCTATTAGTTCTATATCATAAGGAACTAAAGTTAATGTTTCAAAGCATAAAAATTCTCCAAACTCATTGTTTTCTTTTTCTTTACAAAGAATCAGATTTTCTATTCTTATGCCAAATTCATTTTCAAGATAAATTCCAGGTTCGTTACTTGTAATCATTCCAGCTTTCATTTCAGGATTTAGTTGTGGATTATTAAGTATTCTATATCTTATTCCGTTTGGTGGTTCGTGTACACTTAACAAATAGCCTACACCATGACCTGTTCCATGATTATAGTCAAGCCCTAAGTCCCAAAGTGGTTTTCTTGCAAGAATATCAAGAGTTACTCCTGAACTGCCTTTTTTAAATACAGCATCTCCCAGTGCCAAATGGCCTTTCAAAACCGCTGTGTACATTCTTTTCATTTTGTCACTAACTTCACCAAGACTAATTGTTCTTGTTATATCAGTTGTGCCTTCTAAATAATGTCCACCAGAATCAATTAAAACAAGTCCTTTGTCTGTAATGGTATAATTTGTTTCTTCTGTTGCACTGTAATGAACAATAGCTCCATGGTCGTTGTAACCTACGATGGGTTCAAAACTTGGTTCCACATAACTTTCTGCTTTTGTTCTAAAATATTCCAGCTTTTCGCCCAACATTACCTCATCCATAGGCTCTTTTCCTACATTGTGTTTTAACCAGTATATAAATTTTGTCATTGCAATTCCATCAAGCAAATGTGCTTTTCGAGTATTTTTGATTTCAGTAGAATTTTTTATTGCCTTCATTGTTAGTGCCGGTGACATTCTGTTGTATATCCTATTATTATTTTTCAGAGTCTCAATTATTCTGTAATTAGCTGATGACTTATCAAGCCAGACTTTTTTATCTTTTAACTGTTTTAAATCATTATAAATTTCAAAATAATCTTTTATATTAACTTTATTCTCTTTAAGGTATGACTCTGTTCCCGCTGTCAAACTTTGTTTCTGTATATATAAAGTTACATTATCACCTGTTATAGTTAGAAAGCTTAAAAATACAGGGGTACATTTTACATCATTTCCTCTCAAATTAAGTATCCAAGCAATATTTTCCAAACATGTATCAACTAAAATATCGCAATCATTGGCTACTATTTCTTTTTGTATCTTTTTTATTTTTTCCTTTAGCGATTCTCCTGCATATTGTTCCTGTAAAATCCAAACAGACTCATGAGATATTTCAGGTCTGTCTTTCCATATATCTCCAATTAAATCCAAATCACAAACTACATTAATATTCGGTAGTTTTTCAATGTGTTCTGCAAGGTCAGATGGTATTGTTCTGCCGTCAAATCCAACTGTCGTCCCCCAGTTTTCTTTATTTTTTTCTCTGGATAATTGATTGCAACTTTCTTTATTTTTTTCTATTGTTTCTCTATTATATTCTTCAATAAACTGTACAGCTGTAGGTACTCCATTTTCTCCCTGCTTCATAAGTTTATAGCTGTCATTTAGCTGACTTTCAGCCTGAACAAAATATCTTCCGTCTGTCCATAAATACGCCTTGTTCTTAGTTATTACTGCCGTACCTGCTGACCCTGTAAAGCCGCTTATAAATTCTCTTGTTTTAAAATAGTCTCCTATATACTCCGAACCATGAAAATCACAAGTAGGCACAACATAGATATCTATGTCATGCCTACTCATTTCACTTCTCAGGTCGGAAAGTCTTTTATTTATTGTCATGACTTTCTCCTTCAAATTCTTCGTTATATAAGTCGATACATTTGCAAATAATCTTTGCCGCATCAATTGGGCCACCAAATTCATCAACTTTTGTTTTCTTACCTTCTAATGACTTGTAGATGTTAAAGAAGTTTCTAATTTCATCAAAAATATGTGATGGTAACTGTTTAATGTCAGTATAACAATTGTAAGTTGGATCTCCATATGGGATAGCAATAATCTTGTCGTCCATGTCATCACCATCAATCATGTACATTACTCCAATTGGATAACATCTTACAAGTGACATTGGTTCAATAGGTTCCGAACAAAGTACCAATACGTCAAGGGGATCACCATCTTCATCTAATGTTCTTGGAATAAAACCATAATTCGCAGGGTAATGAACTGATGAATAAAGTATTCTGTCAAGAATCAGAAGTCCTGTTTCCTTATCTAATTCATATTTTTTCTTGCTTCCTTTTGTAATCTCAATAGTAGCAATAAAATCCGAAGGTGCAATACGTTCCGGATTAATGTCGTGCATAATGTTCATATCTTCCTCCTTCTGCAATAGCTAAACATGTATTCTTGCTGTTTGCAACTCTTTATAACATTATTAATAATGATTATATTTTATCACAGTAAATTCCATATAAAAAGAGATTTATCCATATATTTCCTTACTTATTTTCACGATTTACCACGTAAATTCCTGCACACACGAGAATAAGTGCAATTACTGTCTGGATTCCTAACTGGCTCTTCTCCTGCAAAATTATAAATGACAGTACAACCCCAAATAAAGGATTCATAAATTTATAAGCTGAAATCTTTGATACGTTATTGTATTTAAGTAAGATACTCCAAATTGTATACGCTGCCGCTGAAATGAATCCCATATAACAAAGAAGTATCCAGCTATATGGTGCCACACTGTTTAATCTACCTCCTGCTATGAGACCAATTGTTGCCATGACAACGCCACCAAAGAAAAACTGATAGCCACTAAGCATTACAACATCGGTAGTCTTTGAAAATCTTTTAATAAAAGATGACGAAAACGCAGATGATATTGTAGAAATCAAAATAAAGCCTTCACCTAAAAGAGTAAAACTCAAATCAAAACCATTTCCAACAACATTTACGATTACAATTCCTAAAAATCCTAAAACACTACCTATAATCTTTTTCCCTGTTAATTTTTCCTGTTTAAAAATAAGACATGATATAAGTATTGTTATAAAAACCGCCGAACCGTTAATAATGGAAGACTTCACTCCTGTAGTATGAGCAAGTCCTATATAAAACGGCACATACTGCAATATTGTCTGAAACACGCTTAACGTTGCTATTTTTCCGGGACTTGATGGCTTGATAAATTTTCTGTTTATTATACTGAAAGTTATTATTACCATTGCCCCTGCAATTGCAAATCTTGTTCCGGCAAATAAAATCTGAGAAGCTGTCTCTCCACTTTCTATTCTAAAAAATTTGTAACCTAGCTTTATACACGGAAAGGCCGAGCCCCAAAGCAAACAACATACCCCTGCTAAAAGAATTACTATTGGCGTCCATGATAATTTGATTTGTTTGTTATTCTCCATTGTATTACCGCTTTGCATAATTTTATTATTTTATCCTTCCGTTCTTATTCATTTCTTTCTACTACTGTCACTTTATCACCATATTTTTTTAGAATCTCCAAGCTGACTTTTCTATAGCTTTCCAATATGTCTCTTCTAAAATTTTTTTTCATTATACCGCTTTTCATATATCTTTTATTAAATAAATTTCCGTTTTTGAAATCCCTAATCATAAGTTCAGGTCTTCTGTCTATAAAATATATTTCATCTGCCATATCAAGAAATTTAGACGGTACCATGTTTTTTACACCAATACCGCTTATCTTCTTAAACTCAGGATTAATACTGTCAAATCTTTTGATGTTAATAGATGTAAACACATCAATGTCATTATCTAGTAACAGTTCAATTATTTCATAAATATAACCATGATTTTTCGACCTCATGCCCATTTCATCCAGCACAACTATGTCCGGTTTTTCTTCTAATATCTGTTTATATGAAAAACCTTTTCCGTTATAAATTGCGCTATCTATATGATTTTTTTCTTTTATTAATTCGATATTTCTATGACCACCATTTAGAAAGCCAATTAAAACTTTTTTACCTTTTGCCTGCTCCGCCATTGCTTTTTCAAGCATGGCATAACTTTTTCCGGCTCCCGGTGTATAACTTGTAAATATTTTTAGCATTTAACTCTCCAATTATTTAATTATTAATTACTTATATTGTTCCTTAAGTCTCTCGGTTATTTGTTTAACTTCATCAACTACACTTTCAGGTTCAAGTATTTTGGCACCATCTCCAAGTCCTATTATCCAACCTAAAAACATGTTGCTTACTTTTACGTTTACATTCACAACAAATTGGTCCACGCCTTTTGGAATAATCATAATATCCTGACCAAATCTGTCAATTACAACTCCAATAAGCTTGTTGGCAAATTGTATTTTCACACGTTGTTCATCACCTGTAAACATACCAAAAACTTTCTTTGCATATTTTGCTGCATCAAATTCCTCAAACTCTTCTCGTCCGTCTCTTGCTTCATCTAGTATTTCTATTTTTCGCATTTTATCAACACGGTAATGTTTTATGATTCCACTATTTCCATCAAATGCAACCAGATAATAATTTTCATCATCCCAAGCCAACGACCATGGACTAATATCATTCTTGTGACCATTCTTTCGCAAAACCATCTCCTTTGAAAGATTCCACTCATAATAGTCAAATTTTATTTTTCTGTTTTCGTTAATTGCAAGATTTAATTCATCCACATTGTAGTAAACATTTTCGTAATTTGTTTTTATACGATTACTTACAAAAACCTGTCGTTGTAACTGCTTTGCCTGATAAACACTGGCTAAGTTTTCTATTTTCTTTATTAACTCACTGGACTTTTTTGCAGATATAAATTTTGACGCCTGAACAGCATCAACTAACAGTTTCAATTCCGGCAACTGAAAATCACGATCCAAAAGAGTATAATAATAATTTCCATCTTTCTTCGCTTTTGAAATTTCATAGCCATATTCTTTTAGGGTATTCAAATCAGCATAAACAGTTTTTCTTTCTGCCTTTATGCCATGCTCTGCCAAATAGTCTATAATATCAGATGTTGTTACACCATGTTCCTCATCTGTTTTGCTTTTAAACAAGTCAAGCAACACTAAAATTTTCTGTTTTTGATTTTCAGATTTTGCCATATTCCTTCTCCTTAGTAAGTTCTTATAGTATCTGTTTCTTCTTCTCCGGTATTTACGATTTCTTTTATGACTACATAATAACTATAGCTGTCATTTACTTTTATTTCAACTCTATCTCCCACTTTGTGTCCCATAATTGCTGCTCCAATAGGTGATTCATTACTTATTCTCCCCTTAACAGAGTCCCCGCGCATTGTACTTACAATCTTAAAAGTTTCTTCTTCATCATCTTCCTCAAAATAAATCTTTACAGTATTATTTAAGCCTACTTCATCATCTTCTGACTGGTCTGAAATAATTGTTGCTGTTTTCAAAATTCTTTCAAGGTATCTAATTCGTCCTTCGTTTTTATTTTTGTCTTTTTTTGCTGCATAATATTCAAAATTTTCACTTAAATCTCCCTGGGCTCTTGCTTCTTTTACAGCCTCAATTGCTTCTTTTCTAACAACCAATTTTCTATGTTCTATTTCTTCTTTAATCTTATCTACATCGCTTTGTGTTAATTTCATTTTAACTTCCTCCACTTTCTTAATCTCTATCATTAAGCACTATTAAACACCTAATCTATATTGTACTATTCATTGCCGGCTCTGTTTTCGGCTTTACACTTTCACAAGCCTATTATAAAAGCCACACTATATAAAATAGCATGGCTTTAAACTTTGTCAATTTATCTTTCGCTAATACTCTTATATTCATTGAAATCACAGTTGCTTACATAAGCAGGTCTCATAATCTTATCAGCATTAACTAACTCTTCTATACGATGAGCACTCCAACCTACGATTCTTGCAATGGCAAACATAGGTGTAAACAATTCTTCCGGTATATCAAGCATACTGTACACCAAACCACTGTAAAAGTCTACGTTTGCACTAACACCTTTGTACATTTTTCTTTCTTCAGCAATTACTTCAGGTGCTAAATGTTCAATCATGCTATATAAAGCAAAATCTTTCTGTCTACCTTTTTCATTAGCAAGTTTCTCAACGAATGACTTAAATATTTCAGCTCTTGGATCAGAAATTGAATATACTGCATGGCCCATTCCATATATAAGACCTTTTTTGTTAAATGCTTCTTTATTAAGTATTTTTCTTAAATATTCTTTAACTTCTGTTTCGTCCTTTGTGTTAGATACATTTTTCTTAATGTCCTTAAACATTTCAACAACCATTATATTAGCCCCACCATGACGTGGTCCCTTTAAAGAAGATAGGGCTGCTGCAATAGTTGAATATGTATCCGAACCTGATGATGTAACTACCCTTGTTGTAAAAGTTGAGTTGTTTCCGCCACCATGTTCCATATGAAGAACTAACGCCAGATCTAAAACTTTTGCCTCTAAGGCTGTATATTTTTTGTCAGGTCTCAAAATTCTAAGCAAATTCTCACTTGTAGAAAGCTCCGGCTTTGGTCTGTGAATATACAAACTCTTGTTTCTCTTATAATGATTATATGCCTGATATCCATATACAGATAGCATTGGGAATAATGCAATTAACTGAATACACTGTAAAATAACATTTTCTAATGAAGTATCTGAGACATTTTTATCGTATGATGCCAATGTAAGAATACTCTTGGTTAATGAGTTCATAATATCTGAACTTGGTGCCTTCATAATAACATCTCTTACGAAGTTAGTTGGAAGTCTTCTACAGCCTGCTAACATTTTCTTAAATTCCTTTAACTCGTCTTCATTTGGTAAATTACCAAACAGTAACAAATAAGCTGTTTCTTCAAAACCATATCTTCCTTCTTCCATAAATCCCTTAACTAAATCTTTAATGTTGTATCCTCTATAATACAAACTTCCGGGACACGGAACACTTTTACCATCTACAATTTTCGATGACTCAATTCTTGAGATATTTGTAATACCTGTTAAAACACCTTTTCCGTTTAAGTCTCTTAAACCTCTTTTTACACCATACTTTGTAAATAATTCTTTGTCTACACTATCGTTTTCTAAGCACACTTTGCTGTATTTTTCTGTAAATTCATAAATATCTTCTTTTTTTAATGTCATAAATACCCCTCTTACTTCTTTTAATATATAAAATTAACTGCATCGTGAATTACTTTAAAGTCTATTATTGCATGGCCATTTTCTTTTTCACCGTCTAAGGACCAGTCAATATCTGTAGAGTCTGTAATTCTTGCTTTTTTTATTTGTTCTAAAGTTATTTTACCTGTAAATTTCTGTGTCAGTATTTTTACTACTAAATGACAAAATTCGGCAATATTCTTTGGAAACTCAACTAGCATAAGTTCGAATACCCCATCGTTAAATTCTACTAAATTTTCATCAAGTTTCATAATGCCCCCAACTTTGGTCGCATTATTTATTGCCACAAATATATATTTTCCTTCATAGGTTTTGTCTTCTAACTCGATTTTTAGCTTAAGACTTCTTATATGAAACAACTCTCTTGCTCCATGCAAAATATAAGCAAAATGCCCTAATCTGTTTTTCATCTGCTGGGGAGTTGAATAAGATGTCTTTGTAAAAATACCGGCTGATGCTGTGTAAACAAAATAACGGCCGTTAAACATACCCATATCTAATGGTTTTGCTGTTCCATTCACAATATATTCTGCTGCTTCCTTTGGGCTCGTCTTTAAGCCTAAGCTTGTAGCAAAATCATTTGTAGAGCCTGCCGGTATATAGCCTAAAGGTGTACCGCTTTCTGATTCAATAATACCCTGTATTACTTCGTTCAAAGTTCCGTCACCACCCATACAGACAACCAAATCCGCTTTTTTGCTATATTCTTTTGCTATGTTTGTTCCATCTAATCTTTTTTTAGTAAATTTAATACCAACCTTATAGCCTGCATTTTCAAAAATTTCCACAGCCTCATCTATAAAGTGTTTGTTCTTTTTTAATCCTGCTTTTGGATTAATTACAAATAACAATTTTTTCATATTAAACTCCTTAGTAACTTCTCTACTATAATATATATTTGTATGTACCCTTATTAATTAAAATTTAAAATTTTGTGAACTTGATGTCTTTTATCATAAGTAAAATTTATTCAAGCTCCAACTGTTTACTCTCTTTAGCTGCAAAAAATGTTCCTGCCTGATGGCCTTCTAACACTCTGTAAATATTCTCTGCATCACCACCATTTAAAACAATTGTGTCAATGCCTGCTTCCGTTGCAATTTCAGCCGCATGTAACTTAGTAACCATGCCTCCCGTTCCAAATTTTGAACCTTTTCCACCTGCAATCTTATATAATTCATCTGTAATTTCAGTAACTACAGGTATAATTCTTGCATATTCATCTTCGTTAGGATTTCCTGTATATAATCCATCAATGTCAGTTAAAATTAAAAGTGCATCTGCTCCAATTAATTTTGCCACTATGGCTGACAAGCTATCATTGTCACCATATACAATTTCCTCTATGGCAACTGCGTCATTTTCGTTGATTACAGGAATTGCACCTAAGTTAAATGTTTCTTCAAAAGCATTTATAAGATTTTCTCTACATTCTAAGTTGTCAACATCTCTTTTGGTAATTAAAAACTGTCCTATTGTGTGACCATATTCTCCAAACATCTTGTCATACATAAACATTAATTCGCACTGGCCTATTGTAGCAGCTGCCTGCTTTCCTGCTGTTGTGTTAGGTCTCTCTTTTAAGCCAAGCTTACCGGCACCAACTCCAATTGCTCCTGATGTAACTAATGCTACCTGCTTGCCTGAATTAACAATATCAGAAATAACTGCCACCAGTTTCTTCATCTGTCTTATATTAGCTTTTCCTGTGTCATGTGCTAATGTGGATGTTCCCACTTTTATAACTATTCTCTCCACATCTTTCAAAGTTGCCATTTTTATCCTCTCCTTAGTCTAATAACCTTTCCGTTTATTTTAAAACAATATCCTCTTTTTGTAAATTAATAAAAATTTACTTTTGTCGCGTATTTATGCATTCTATACTTCGTTAGTAAATTGTGATTTGAACCCTTCTCCAAATACCTCATTAGCTGTTGTTACTATCATAAATGCATCAGGATCAACTTCTTTTAAAATATTTCTTACTTTTACTAACATTTGTTTTCTCATTACGCACATAATTATTTCTGTTGATTTGTTAGTATAAGCACCCATGCCCTGAAGCATTGTTACTCCTATGTCTAATTCCTGAAGCATTCTTACTGATATAATTTTTCTTTGTTTACTAATTATATAAACAAGTGTTGCTTCGTCACCAACATAAATTGCCTTATCCATTGCCAGTGAAGAAACATAAATTGCAATTGCTGCAAAAAGAGCAACTTCCACATTATTAAAAGCAATGGCTGACGCAATTAAAATTGCCACATCAATAATCATGTATATCTGACCTGTTTTTATGTGTGGATGCTTCTGCTTGATAATTTTCACAATAATATCAAGCCCACCTGTTGTTGTATCCATTCTGAACAACACCCCCATTGCAAGACCAAACAACGCACCACCAATAACTGAAGCAAGCATTAAATCGTTAGTTATTGCGTCAATTTTAAATATTGCAGGGAGCGCGTCAATTGCAACTGATGAAACAATCAGTGAATATAAGGTTGATAAAATAAATTTCTTTCCAAATTTCCATGCCCCTAAAATCATTATTGGCACGTTAATTATAATAATTAACACACCAACTCCCGGCAGCATTGGAAATACTTCTTTTAATATAATGGCTATACCGGAAATTCCTCCAGGTGCCAACTGATTGGGATTTAGAAAAAGTCCTATTCCCAAACCATACATAATTGCTGATAATGTAATAACAACATATCTTACAATAAATTTTACTACTTTATTCTTCATCTTAAATCTCCATCTAAATATAATTCTATTTTTCTTAATCCCTTCCGGTTAATTCTTCTAATATTAAACTAAAAGGCTTATTATTAGAACATCCACATTCTATGAACAAATCCTAATAATAAGCCTTAAAAATAACTAATTACATTTTATCGTCATCAGGTAATTCTATTGTTGGCATGCAACAAGGCATTGGATTTATTGAATTTTCAGCACTTCCTCTTGTAACTGACTTTTCTTCTTTTATTTCCTTCGGATCTTCTTCCACTTCGTTTACCTGCACATTAATATGGCCATCGCCTTTTTTCACGCTTCCATCAAGCATTGCCACTATATCTTCTATCATTTTATCTTTGTCCATAAGAGTACCTCCTATTTATGTACTAATTCTCGATAACAAAAGTATCTGACCAGTTCGTTTTTCTTAACTTGCCTTTGATTTTTTTTGTTCCACGGTAACGTACATAATATACCTTATCGTTTTCTAAATTATTTAACTGAACAGTATTTCCTGTTGTAGTAACAGTTTGTCCACTTTTGAACTTTTTATTTACTGAGTATTCAACTGTGTATTTTGACTTTTTTGCAAGTTTTTCAAATTTCAATGTATTATCTGTAAAACTTAAAACCTTACCTTGTTTCATTGCATACTCGCAAACCTGACTTTTTTTACACATCTTCGCCTTGCCACTTCCATAAGCATTGGCTGCCATTAAATACTTGCCATAAAAAGTATCCGTTTTGTACTGTTTAAATCTTTTATGATTCTTAAACTTATCACCTTTTAAAAAGTAATGATATTTATAGTTATTCTGCAAATAAGTTGCATCCCATGTAGAATCAATGTTGTAATAATATTTGCCAACTTTTACAATATTCCATCCATGAAGCTGATTACTTGAATACCCTGGAATTAATCTTGTTTCAAGTCCTAGTTCTTTAAAGAACTTGTATGCCAAAAGGGCATATCCCTGACACACAGCTTCCTTGTTAAACAATGCGGCATAGGCTGTGTAATTAATTCCTTTGCTTGTATTTTGGGCATAGGTTACACTTTTGCAAATATAATCATATACTTTTTTTACCTTTTTGTAGTCACTGGTTTTCTTTTTCAGTTTTAATTTCTTTATAATAGATTTTACTCTTTTATCAACTTGGTTTTGTTGTTTAAGAGTAATTCTATATTTAATATTTAATCTAAAATCGTAATAATAGTATTTCTTTCCATCATTCACTACTGTATTGTAATAATACTTTGCAGAAGTGCTTTTAAAATTCCAATACATGTAGTCTCCGCCGTTGCTGTCGCTTGTTTCCCTTATCATTCTTTTACGGATTTTTTCAAAAACAACATTGGCTGAGCTTTCAGTTGTTTTTATGTACAACCGAATATTAGAATTGTGAAGCAAGGCGTTTTTTCTTGCCACATCACCTGCCTGATTAATTGTTAAATACTGCTTTTTGTTATTAACAAGAAGCTTAACATTCTCCTGCGCCGGTATCACAGCAAATTGTTCTTTTTTTTCAGCCGCTCCTGCACTGACAATCCCACTTAAAGACAGCGAAATCGCCAACAAAGCTATTATTACTTTTTTATAAATTCTATTAATCATTAGCAGCTCCTTTTAGATGCCGGGAACTTTTTATTTTGCCAGTTTTTTAAACTTTGTCTCGTATGTTACACCACCGTATCTAAGCTGTCTTAACATTTTCTTGCCACCCTTTAAAACATAATTATTTTTCTGGTTATGATATTTCTTAAGTTTGAAATGTAACTGGTATGTTCCTATTGTTATCTGTGTAACCTTATTTTTGCTACTAATTACAGTATCATATCCTAATGTCTTATTATTCTGATCCTTAATTCTTAAGCAAGGTTCTCCTTTAAACAATACAGTTGAAATATAAATTTTGAAAATCTTCTTCTCACCATTTACCGTACCTGTATGTTTCCATGTTCCTGTCCAAAATCTTACTTTGTGTTTAAACTTCTTCATTTGGTTATAAAGAGTTGCGGCCTTCTTGTTATTGCCTTTAATTGAATTAAGCATTGTCATAGCTTCGTCATACTTACCACTCTCTCCAAGTTTCACAGCCTGAGCATAAGTTGAGTCACTTAAGTTAGCTCCATTTGTGAATTTTGAAATACTGTTGTAAAGTTTTAAACCTTCCTCTGACTTACCATTATTAATTAAGGTTTTGGCATACGCATAACCATAAGTTCCATATTCACTAGCGTATGACTTGTCCTTTGCATAAACATTCTTAATAGTATTCCATGCGGTAGTATAATCCTGCTTTAAGTAATATACTTTTGCCATGCCGGCACTTGCCTTATTTACTAATGTAAAATCTGATGCCACATTGGCACTATTTTGGAATAACTTCATTGCCTTGTCGTAATCTTTGCTTTCAAGTGCCTTATTTCCATCATAGTAATCTACAAAAGCTCCTGCCATTTTACCGTATTCTGAACTCTTGTCTGTCTTATAACTTTTTGTAAAATATTCTTCTGCCTTGTTTTCATCTTTTGAATCTAAAGCCTTAAGACCTAAGTTATAATAAGCTTCTGCCAAATATCCTTCACTCTTTAAGAATCCATCCAAATCGGAAAATGACTTAGCTGCCTGTTCGTACTTCTTGTTATCAAGTAATTTCTTTGCTGCCTTGTATTTGTTATTAGGTACTGAAAATGCTGCAAAGCCACCGCCTACTGCCGCTAAAATCGCTACAACCACTACACCTGTAATGACATATTTTTTCTTTACAGATTTTCTTCTGTGGGCTTTCTTCTTTTCCACACTCTGACGTCTTTCTTCTGCATTCTTTAACAAAAGATATTTCTGTTCAGATGTTTTTAAAATCTTAGCTGAATCCTTATACCATGAAATACGTTTTAGAATTTCAATGCCGTTTCCCATGTTAATGTAGTCTTCTTTTGCCAAATCTTCTTTTGCTATAACATAATTGTCTTCATAATCTTTAAGTTTTGCTTTTGCAAAAATATCTAAATTATCAACCTCGCCTGTGCTTTCCCATACAGATTCTTCCTTTGACCAAACGCCACCGTTTTCAAAAATAATTCTGTCAATCTGTATTTTAATATCCTTTGTATTTTTGTTAAGCTTAATTGATATATCATTTCCTTTTGACTGTAAATAACCTAAAGCTAAATCAGTATAACTTTGATTTATTGTTTCCTCTTCGCCTTTTTCATTTGTAACAATCAGTCTTAAATTAATTTCTTTGATCGTTTCCTGAAATATATTTGCAAATGTCAAAGTCAAAGAAACTGATTCTTCATCTACCCCCGGAGTTATTTTTCCTTCCTGAAAAATAATAGGGCTACCATATGTCCATAGGTTCTTCTCCAAGTCTTTTGGAATATTTGTCTGTTCAATGTTCTTACTCTCTTCCATTTTTATGCCTCCTATATCAATTTCTCATTTTACCATATTTGAATGTAAAAAAAAAGAACTACCACCAAACATTTTTCAAATGTCTTAGTAGCAGTTCTCTATGATTTACTCAAATTTACTTTTTATACAATTATTAACTTTTAAGCTGAAAAAGATTTATTTTTTAATCTTTACCTTCTTTGCTTTTGACCATGCGCCGTAAATTTTCTTGCCCTTGTAAACCTTGTACGCTCTAACCTTTACATAGCATGTTTCTTTTTTTCTAAAACCTTTAAGTGTAACTTTTGTCTTTGTTGTCTTTTTATCTACATAACCCTGGAATTTCTTATTGTCACATGTACGAACAATATAACCCTTTGCAGTTTTAACTTTCTTGATTGTTACCTTAACTTTTTTGCCTTTAACATTTTTTATTGAAATTGAAGCCTTTGCAGGTTTTGCCTTTGCAGCTTTCTCTGCTGCAGCCTGCTCTTTTGCCTTTTTGTTTGCTTCTTCCTGTTTTTTCTTTTCTGCGGCAATTTCTGCAGGACTTTTTTCTTTGTAGTATCTTACATAATCGACTTCCATTGTTCTGTTCCAGCTTGTATCATAAGGTGGATTTCCCTGTGCAAGATTACCTCCACAAGCTACGTTAAACAATAAATAGTAATCGTCATTTAAAACACTTCTCTTTCCTGCATAAGTGCCAGTATTTAAATCTGCTGTTGAGAATGTTTCGTTGAAATCTGTTATTCTTACATACTTGTCTGTCCATGTGCCATATACACTTAACAACTGACCATCAATGTAGAAAGCACAAATCTTTCCATCTCTGTAACATCCATATGTATGCCATTCTGTTTTGTTATCAACATTTTTGTTTGTGTAAATGTACTGATCAGCTCCATTCCATTTTGGATAATGAATTGTACATTGAATATCTGATCTTGTATTGAAAGCTTCCATTATATCAATTTCACCACATGCAGGCCAATTCTTGCCATTAGTTCCAAGCATCCAAAATGCCGGCCAAATTCCCTTTGATGATGGAATCTTTATTTTTGCTTCAACATACCCTAATCCAATATTAACTTTTCCTGTTCCCGTAATTCTAGCCGATGTCCAATTGTATGTGGTTCCATTAGCTGTTGTTTTTTCAGTTTGCGCTTTGATTTTCATAGTTCCATTAGAGACAGAAACATTTTCTGCCTTGTAGTATTCTTTTTCATTGTTTCCCCAGCCACGGTTTCCATATTCTATACCGTTCCCAATTTGTGGTGTCCAATAAGCATCATTTAATGAAGTTCCATCAAATTCATCTGACCATGATAGCTTAAAATTATTTAAGTTAACATCTGATGGTACAGAGTCTGCTGCTGAAACACCAACACACATTGCAAGTGTTGCAACCATTGAAGCTGCTAACAAAACTATTTTTCTCATTATATGCCTCCTAAAATCTAAAACCCTTTCGTAAAAAGAGAGTAACATATAAAAATGTTTTTATCATTATTGGCTAAAAAATGATACCCTTTTCTAAAAAAAATGCACCTTATCTAAATATAAAAAACTGGAGATTTCAGATGCTCTGTTTTTAATAAACAGTGCTAATCCTCGTCTCCGGTTCTTTATAAGTGTATGCTATTTTACAATGTTACTTTCAATTAAATTGCCTTCCATAAAAGATTTTGCATTCTCCATTGTTGTGTAACTAATTGCCTCTAATGCTTCATCTGTTAGGAATGCCTGATGAGAAGTTACAATTACATTTGGGAAAGACAATAATCTTGAAGTAATTGATGACTCTAAAATATCATCTTCTCTGTTTTCAAATACATTGTCCGTTTCCTCCTCATAAACATCCAAACCTACGCTGTGGAATTTATGCTCTCTTATTCCCTTTATTAAGTCTTCTGTATCAATTAAGGCTCCTCTTGATGTGTTTACTAAAACAACATTATTTTTCATTTTCTTAATTGTCTTTTTGTTTATCATATGGTAAGAATCATCTGTTAAAGGACAGTGGAGCGATATCAAATCACTTCTCTCTAACAGTTCGTCCAATGTTACATACTCAACAAAATCAAGGTCAGGGTTTTCATATATGTCATAAGCAATAACTTTCATGCCAAAACCTTTGCATATACGACACATTGCTGCACCTATTTTTCCTGTACCGATTATACCTGCTGTCTTGTTATGGAAATTAACACCTGTTAATCCTACCAGACTAAAATTATTCTCTCTTACCTTAATGTATGCCTTATGAATATGTCTGTTACATGCAAGAGCCAAAGCCATTGCGTGTTCAGCAATTGCCTCCGGCGAATATCCCGGCACTCTTAAAACTGTTATACCCGCCTGTTTACATGCCTTAATATCCACATTATTAAAGCCTGCACATCTTAGAAGAATCAACTTAACTCCATTTTCAGCCAAAGCTTTTATAACATTTTCATTTAAATTAGAATTTACAAATGCACAAACTCCTTCAAACCCTTTTGCATATTTTGCAGTTGCCTCCGAAATATCTGAATCTGTGTATTCTATTTCTATGTTCTTATATTCTCCGGCTACCTTGTCAAAAGACTCTTTGTCATACTTCTTTGCATCATAAAATAAAATCTTCATAATATGCCTCCTACTGCCTCTTTCATAGATTTGTACTTTGTCTGATGATTAAACCCTGGTATTACTACTTTAACCTTATAAAGAAAAGTATAACATTTTTCTATTTTTTGTATGTTGCAAATGCAACATTACCCATAATTTTCTTTTCTTTTTTCCTGAATATTTTCTTCAATCATCATATCTTTAACTTTCATTAGACGAATTTGTGTGCTTCGTTCATTTTCATCTAATTTCATTGTTATATATTTTATATTGTCCAAAGCTTCAGGAATTATTACATGCTCAAGCGCATTTACCCTTCTTCTCGTTTTTTCTATTTCTGATGCCATTAGCTGACAGGATTTTTCTACCTGAGCAAGTTTTAACATATCTTCAAACACAGAAGATAATGAATATACTGCATCGTCTAAGTCTCCTGCTGTAAAAGCATATCCGTAAGAGTAAATGTCATTTCCCTTAATATCATTTTTTGTCTGAAATTCAGGAATTTCGACACTCATAACGTTTTTAAACTGCTGCTTTATTTCTAAAGTTTTCCCAGTAGCCATTAATGCGGTGTTTAACACCTGTTCACTCATGCCCGCTCTTGCTATCGCAAATTCCATATTAGCAGCTTTTAATCCTTTTTCAACCTTTAATCTTAAGTCCATGTTTTCTTTTATTAAATCCATAAACTGACGAACAAGTTCGTCTCGTTTATCTTTTAAAAGTTTATGGCCTCTTGTGGCTGACAAAAGTTTCTTTTTTTGTTTTGTTAGTTCCATACGGGTTGGATTCACTCTTGTTCCTGCCATACTCTACCTCGCTTTAAAATCCGCTACTTCATTCAACATTCCTTTTCAAGCGATATTCAATTTAACGAAAGCACGCTCCCGCTGCTTCCACCTGGTAGCGGTTCTATTAAGCCCACTTTGCTGCCTTGATGAACCGACGGGTTCCAAGCACTTTCTTTTAAATTTGAATATTGCTTGAAAATATATTGTTGAACGTAACTATTTAATTTGGTTTTAAAATAATCATGCTTATACTTTTTAATATCATTGTTATATGATTTGATTGGATTTTATTCTACATTCTCTATTTGTTACCTTTGTAGTATTTTTCTAAATATTTGTCGTCTATTCGTTTTAGTTCTGATTTTGGTAGCATTGATAATAGTTCCCAACCTATGTCCATTGTTTCTATTATGGTTCTGTTGGTATCATAGCCTTGTGATACATATTTTTTCTCGAACTCATCTGCAAACTTGGCATATATTAAGTCTATGTCGGATAAAGCTGCCTCGCCTAAGATTGTCATTAGTTCTTTGGCATCTTTTCCTCTTGCATAAGCTGAGAATAACTGGTTCATTACGTTGCTGTGATCTTCTCTTGTTTTTCCTTCGCCAATACCTTTGTCTTTTAATCTTGATAGAGATGGTAAAACATCAATTGGTGGTGTAATGCCTTTTCTATATAATTCTCTGCTTAAAATGATCTGACCTTCTGTGATATATCCTGTTAAGTCAGGGATTGGATGAGTCTTGTCATCTTCAGGCATTGTTAAAATAGGTATCATTGTTATACTACCGTTTGAGCCTTTTCTTCTTCCTGCGCGTTCATATAAAGTTGCCAGGTCAGTGTACATGTATCCCGGATAACCTCTACGTCCCGGAACTTCTTTTCTTGCTGCTGAAACTTCTCTTAAGGCATCAGCGTAGTTTGTAATATCTGTTATTATTACAAGAACATGCATGTCTTTTTCAAAGGCTAAGTATTCGGCTGCTGTTAGTGCCATTCTTGGTGTGGCAATACGCTCAACTGCCGGATCATTTGCCAGGTTCATAAACATTACTGTTCTGTCAATTGCCCCTGTTTCCTTAAAGCTGTTTACAAAATAATTTGACTCTTCAAATGTAATACCAACTGCTGCGAAAACTACTGCGAAAGGTTCATCTGTTCCTATAACTTTTGCCTGTTTTGCAATCTGCGCTGCCAGGTTAGCATGTGGCAAACCTGAGGCTGAAAAAATTGGTAGTTTCTGTCCTCTAACCAATGTGTTCAAACCATCAATTGCAGAAATACCTGTCTGAATAAATTCTGACGGATAATTTCTTGCTGCCGGATTCATTGCAATACCATTAATGTCTTTTCTTTCATCAGGTAGAATGTCCGGTCCTTTATCTATTGGATTTCCAAGTCCGTCAAATACTCGACCAAGCATATCCATTGAAACTCCAAGTTCCATGCTTCGTCCAAGAAATCTTACTTTACTGTTAGAAAGATTAATACCTGTAGAAGCTTCAAACAACTGAACTAATGCGTTAGTTCCATTTACTTCCAATACTTTACAACGACGGGTTTCACCGTTTGCAAGTTCAATTTCACCTAATTCGTCATAAGTTACCCCTTCAACATCTCTAACTAACATTAAAGGGCCGGCAACTTCCTGAATAGTTCTATATTCCTTTGGCATATTAGTCTTCCTCCTTACTTAAAGCATTTGCGATTTCAAGAGATAACTGATTATTAATTCTGTCAAATTCACTCTCAATATTATCTTCGTGTGTATATTTAAAACGACCAATGGCTTCTCTTACAGGCATTTTTATAAGGTCATTTATATTTGCACCTTTGTTTAGTGCATCCATTGCCTCCTCATAAAATCCCATAACCATTTTCATCATCATGTCCTGTTTTTCCAAAGATGTATAAGTGTCAACTTCATGGAACGAGTTCTGATGTAAATAATCCTCTCTTATGGAACGGGCAGCTTCCATTTTCAAACGGTCAGGTGCAGACAAGGCATCCATACCTACCATTTTTACTATTTCTTCCAACTCTGCTTCTTCCTGAAGTAAAGTCATTAACTTTTGTCTTAAAATAAGCCAGTCCTTATCAACATTTTCCGTAAACCATGAACCAATACTGTCAATATAAAGTGAATAACTTGTAAGCCAGTTAATTGCCGGGAAATGTCTCTTGTAAGCCAAGGCTGAATCAAGTCCCCAGAATACTTTTACAATACGAAGTGTAGCCTGTGATACCGGTTCTGAAATATCACCACCTGGAGGTGATACGGCTCCAATAACTGACAAGGCTCCGTCTCTGCCTTCTTTTCCAAGTGTTACAACGTCACCTGCTCTTTCATAAAACTGTGCAAGTCTACTTCCTAAGTATGCAGGATAGCCTTCCTCACCGGGCATTTCTTCAAGTCGGCCTGACATTTCACGAAGAGCCTCTGCCCATCTTGAAGTTGAATCAGCCATAAGGGCTACTGAATATCCCATATCTCTAAAATATTCTGCAATTGTTATACCTGTATAAATTGAAGCCTCTCTGGCTGCAACAGGCATGTCTGATGTATTAGCAATTAAAACTGTACGTTCCATTAACGACTCACCTGTTTTTGGATCTTTTAACTCAGGGAATTCATTAAGTACGTCAGTCATTTCATTTCCACGCTCACCGCAACCAATGTAAACTACAATGTCTGCCTCTGCCCATTTTGCCAGCTGATGCTGGATTACTGTTTTACCACTACCAAAAGGTCCGGGAACTGCTGCCACACCACCTCTTGCTATAGGAAATAATGTATCAACAACTCTCTGCCCTGTAATTAATGGCTTGTTAGGATTTTTCTTTTCCTTATATGGACGGCCTTTTCGTACAGGCCATTTTTGCATTAATGTAATTTTCTGCTCACCTTTTTCAGTTTTAATTGTGGCAACTACATCTGTAACAAAATAATTTCCTGACTTTATGCTTGTTACTTCACCTTTTACTCCGTATGGAACCATGATTTTCTGTGTAACTACAGGAGTTTCTTTTACTGTACCTAAAATATCTCCTTCTTCAACTACATCTCCAACCTTTGCAGTTGCCTCAAAATCCCATTTCAATTCACGTTTAAGAGATGGGACCTGAACTCCTCTTTCTAATAGGCTACCTGACACTTTCATAATGTCATCTAACGGTCTTTGTATACCATCATATATACTTCCAATTAGTCCGGGTCCCAATTCTACAGACATAGGCGCTCCTGTTGAAACTACAGGTTCACCGGGACCAAGCCCTGCTGTTTCTTCATAAACCTGTATTGACGCCTGATCACCATGCATTTCTATAATTTCACCAATTAGTTCTTTGTCACTAACACGAACCACATCAAACATATTGGCATCACGCATTCCATCAGCAATAACCAATGGACCTGCCACTTTTCTGATTACTCCCTTGCTATATTCCATATTCTGTCCTTTCCGGTTCAAATATTATTTTCCAAAAACAATATCTGAGCCAATTGCCTTTTCTACCGAATCCTTAACTCCTTTAACTCCTGCGCCTGTGTTGCCTTTAACTCCCGGAATTAAAATAATTGCCGGAGTAACTAATTCACTAAATTTTTCAATTTCACTTTTTATTTCTTCCGCCAGCGATTCAGTAATATATATTATCGGATAGTTTCCATTTGCCAGCTTTTTAAGTATTGCTTCCGCCTTTGCCTTTTCATCCACCGGGTAAATATCAAGCCCCAATGCCTGAAAACCATATATACTATCGTAATCGCCCATTACTGCTACTTTAAGCATACATTTCCCTTACCCTTTCTTTTATAAAGTCATTGTCAAAACCGTTTAACTTTCCTGACATGATAATTTTCACTGTTTTAATTTCATTTTCTCTTGCAATAACATACGCAACTATTGGACCAACGGAAAAAGAATTATATTTTTCACTTTTTATATCTTCAATAATTTTGTTATCGCACCAACATTCAAAAACTGATTTTGATTTTTTTAGTGCTATTGCAAGGTCCCCAAAGCCTGAATTTTCCAAGTATTCAAGAACGCCTTCAAGGCCACCGTCAACTGCTTTTATTAAATCAGTTATGCTTACTCCGTTACATGGAACAAGGCATTTTTTTACAAACTCGCTGTCCTTTCCTGTTGCTGCACATCTTACGGCAATTTTGATATTAGCAATTGTCACCTGAGAATCTGCGTATTTTCTAATTAACTGATTATCAGACTCATTGCCAGCCTTTTTTATAGCCTCTAAAGTTACCTTATCAATTAACACATCACACAACTGACCGTTGCCTGATTTTAAAAGAATCTCAGTTGCTTCTTTTGCAACTCCTGCCATGTTATCAGGTAGTTTGCCGTATTCTCCCTGGCGAATTACATCCTTTAAGAATTCAGGTTCAATCTTACAGCCTGCCATAAAAATATTTTCCGTTTCATCTTCTGTGCAAACCTGTTTTATTGCTGCCTTTAAATTGTGGAACTCATCCTTGATTGTCAGTATGGAAACTACTTTTTCATCTTTTACCAAATCATCCAAAACTCTTTTCGTCTTCTCTGATTCTTCATTAAGCATATGTTCCAAAGTTTCATCTAAATGACCGTCTCCCCAACCTTTGTCTCTCAAAAAAGTCATGCACTGGTCATAGGTTTCCAAATTCAACAAAGCCTGTATTGTGTCATTGCCAAACAAACTACTTTCAAGGGCTCGTATTCTTGCAACACCGTAGGTATAATCCATTTCCATAGTGTTTCCTCCTAATATATTTTCTCCTATCCAAATAGTTCTCTGTTAGCTATGTCTTTTAACCTGTCTAGCTGACCATTAAACAAAGCTTTAATCTGACAGTTTTCTTCAATGTCTCCGTAAACAAGAACAAAACCGTTTTCTACATTGTCCCTGCTATCTTCAATGGTAATACTGCCATTTTTTTCTTTTGCTATCTTCTCTATTTTCTTAACAAAATCTTCAGGCATTCTGTCTTTGTCGCTTGTGCTAATGTACATTACACCCGTGCCACTTTGCACATTTTTATTAAATAACTTTTCAAGAAAATCAAAATATTCTGTTGTGTCTAAATTTTCTATTTTGCAAATTGCACTTTCGATTACATCGTTTATACATTTTTGTTTATTATTTAGAATTGCATTTCTTTCTCTAAAACCGGCAGAAGATTTTGTTTTTTCTTTGTATAACTTTCTTGAGGCAAGAGATTTTTTTTCAAATCCCTTAATTTCTTTTTCAATCTCAATTTTTGCCTCTTCCATCTGTGCATTACAGAAATCATCTGCTTCTTTTAAAATAGCATCTGCTTCTTCTTTAGCACTTGCCTGGATTTCTTTTATAATATTATTCAATCCACTCATACACTTCTCCCATTTACTCTAATATGTTAATGTGTAATTTTTATAATGCGATACCGTTAATTGCAAGGAATGAAATAAGTAATGCAAGAATTGCATAAGTTTCAACCATTGCAGGGAAAAGCATTGCCTTTGCAAACTGTTCCGGTCTTTTTGCTATAATACCAATACTAGCGGCTGCTGTTTTGCCCTGATGTTTTCCAGAAACAAGACCAACAATTGCAATTGGTAAACATGCTGCCAAAATTTCAAGTCCCTGTAACGCTGAAATACTTACTGCATTTCCACCGATAATTCCGATTTTTGATAAAGTTACGAAGCCAATTAACAAACCATAAAGTCCCTGAGTACCAGGTAGTAACTGCATTACTAATACTTTAGCAAACTTTGATGGATCTTCTGTCATAACGCCTGAGGCCGCCTGACCTGCCGTACCTACTCCAATTGCTGAGCCCATACCTGCCATTAGCACTGCAAGAGCCGCTCCTAATAAAGCATAAAATAAACCTAAATTATTAAAAAATTCTCCCATAACTAATTCTCCTTTACTTTCACGTATTTTGCATTTTCCTTAAATGGCTTAAACTCTCTACTTCCACCTTCAAAGAATTTTCCGAAAAATTCCACATACTGAAGTCTGTTTGTATGAACATAAGCACCTAATAAATTAATTGCCATATTAAATGTGTGACCAATAATGAAAATAACAATAAACATTATCACACCAACTACCGACTTGCCGCCCATGGCTGCCATTGTATTAATAACCTGTGCAATTACACCTGTCGCAAGTCCCAAAGCCAAAAGTCTTGAGTACGATAACAAATCACTAAGCCAGCTTGTTGTATCATAAAGACTATATGCTCCAAGTAGTAATCTCTTAACAGGGTTCTTTGTTCTTCTTCCTGCCATTAAAAGTATTCCAACCATGCCACCAATAGCCATAACCTTTGCCAGCATATTAGCCCAAGCCGGAAATACTATTGTTGTTCCTGCAAGAGATGCAAAAATTGATGTTGGCACTAACAATAAAATTAAGCCTATTAAAAATACATACCAAAGCACTACGTCACATACAAATGACATAACATCTTTTTGCTTTATCATCATGTAGCCTTTAATTCCAAGGCCAACAAACAAATGTATAATTCCGAAAATCATGCAATAAATCAACATTCTCATTGGTTGCTCTATAGGAGTAAACCACAATGCAGGTATTGTTATTTTTACACCAAAGAAGGTGCTACCAATAGCAGTTATTGCATCACCAAAATATCCACCAAAAAGTATGCCCCATATTAAAGTTGAAATTCCACAGTTCTTAAACATTCGTAATGTTTTCCCCATGGATTCTTCCATGTTAGGAAACTTTTTAAGCGCCCATAAACAACCAAGAAACATAAGCAAGCCGTAAGCTGCATCACTTAACATTATTCCAAAAAAGAAATAATAGAAAAATGCCGTAATTAATGTTGGATCAATTTCTGTTTTTGTTGGATAACCAAAAGAAGTTACAACTCCTTCAACTGCTCCTGCTGTTTTACTGTTAGATAAAAGAACAGGTACATCTTCGTTATCCTTTGGTGCTTCCACATCTATTGCCACAGTATAGTCATTTTCCAAGTTCATTCTTAAACTTTCAATCTCTTTCTTTGGAATAAAACCTGTAACAAAAAATGTATGTTTTGTTTGAAGAATTTCTCCCAAAGCTCTATATTTTTCAGCTCTGATTGTGTAATAATCTGAAATTTCCTTTAGTTCAATTCTTCTTTCACTATATTCTTTTATTTTATTTTTGATTTCCTGTATTTCATTATCAAGAATAGTAATAACTTTTTCTCTCTTTTTTACCGATTCTTTTGGAAGATGGCTTGTCATAATAGGGGGTCTGTTAAAGCCCAAACCTCTAAGTGCCTTCTCCGTTTTTTCTTCATTCTGTTTCAGAAATACTACTGCTATATAAGTTTGAAACTTATCTGAACTTAAAATCTGAGCGTATGTTAATTTTGGCAATTCCTCCAAACTCTCTAATCTGTTAATCAATTGATTCTCCGTATAAGTTCCTAAAATAGTTCCAAGTAAAAATCCTGTTTTCTTTGTTCCTTTATAATTCATTGGAACATCAAGTTCTGCCCATGGCTTAAGGGCTTCTATTTCATCATAACGTCTCGCCTTTTCAGCAATCTTTTCATCTACTGCTTTGTTTAACTGAATAATATCTTTTGCCACATTCATTATTTCCTGTTGATTTTCAGTAGACTTCTTAAATTCACTTATTTCAATTTCTTTCTTTCCTTCTAAACTTGAAAACATTGATGTTTTTTCCGGATAGAATTTTTCAAGAATGTTAAGTGCATTTTCCGCTAATGCCGCATTCCTTTGAAAAATCGAAATCTGTGTTGCTGTATTTACTTTTTGAAAAACAGAGTCTTTATTTTCAGTTTCATGTATTTCCAGACAGCCTTTTCTCTGTAAAAATTCAAGAATTTTCTTTCTATCCTTTTTTAAAGCACAAATGTTTATTTTGCGCATTTCTAAAACTGCCATAATACCTCCTAACTTTTAAGCCAATGCCTGTATTACTGCTTTAATTGCGTTGTCCGTCCTTTCTTTTGCCAAATCTCTAAGTTCCATTACCTTCATTTGGATTTCCTTGTCCATTTCCAAATCATAGTTGTTACATTCTGAAACTACCTCATCCATTGCCCTCTTAGCTTCTTCCTGAACCTTCATTAGTTTTTCTTTTCTAAACTGTGCTTTCCTTGAATCTAATTCTGCCTTCTTTCCTGCTGCGTTGTCCATTGCCACCTGAATCTGCTTTTCAGCTTCCATTTCAGCTACACGTACAGCATCAATAGTTTCTTTAATCATACTTATCCCTTCCTTTCTAAAAACCTTCGCTTATACTCCTCCTAAAGTTACATTATAAATTTTATAATAGTCTGTCTCTTTTTTATATACAAGTTCCAATTTATGGCAATTGTATATAAACCTTACAAATTGTATATTTTGTCTTTTATCCGTACCAAATTCTTGTTTTATTATATCATAATTTAATTTTTTTATGTGGTTATTTTTAACATTATAAGAGAATTGCTGTGGGGATTAAGACCTGCTAATGTAATTTTTAAGCCTATATTTTCTTTGTTTTTCGCTACATTGTAACATTTTTATTCTATTTTGTAATATTTTTGTAATATTTGTATTGATTTTGCAATAAGTATGTGTTAGTATATGGCTAATTCATTCAAGAAAGAAGGTTAAGAATTAATATGAGCAGAAAAATACATATCATACCATCACTAACAATGTCGTTAGTTCTTATGACATGTGTAATTACAAAAGCAAATGACAATTCTAATAATACAAATATTTTAATTAACGAAAATGCAACGGCTACAAGCCATACTAATGGAGCAACAACTCTCACAAACATTGAAGCAACCACTAATGAAAATACTACAACTAATACGTATGACACCTTTGCCCCTAAAACTTATGTTAAAGGCATTTCCGATACAAAAACCGGAATCAAAATCACTTGGAAAAAGGTCAATGTTTCAAAGTACAAAATTTACCGAAGCAAAAAAAAATCAAAAGGCTACAAGCCTGTAAAAACTATTAAAAGTAAGAAAACTACAAGTTACACAGACAAAAGTATAAAGAGTAACACAACTTATTATTACAAAATAAAAACATATAGTACAAACACTAATACTTCAGTTTCTAAGCCTGTAAAATACAAGACATCTTACAAGAAACTGAAAATCAACTTTAATAAACAGTTAAAGAAATTAATTACCAATAATGTAAACAAACATTATCCATGTAATGTTTTAGTGAAAAAATATGTTGAGTCATCTGGCACAAAAGTTAAAACTTCAAAGGAAGTTACTAATTTAAAATTACAGGGCAGCCCTACTGCTAACAGTTGGAAAAACGGCTACGCAAAAGTTTCTTATACTTATTCATTAAAACAAAGCACTTATAAGAAATCAGGAAAAGTCAAATCCACTACATATCCTGTTAAATCATCAGGTTTAACCCACACTGCTGTTACTTCTACTAATGATATGGATTCATTAGATGCGGGAGATATCATTGCCTATAGTAAAGGTGGCCGGGCAACACACGTTGCTGTCTATATTGGTCGCTTTGATTCTAAATCAGACCTTGTTGAATATTTAAACACTGAAGTTGGAATTAAATGTTCAACGAATACAAGTTGGATTAAGTCATGGAATGGCAACTGCAAGCACTGGGTTATCCAGGGTGGTATGGGAAATGGTAATCAGATTTATATTTGTAACAACGCTAACACTACTACAACCGGTAGCGGAGCAAGCACAATTTCTCATTCAATTTCATTGTTGAAATAACACCAGTGTATTACTCAATAATAATAAATGTTAAGTAACTACACAATTTTGTAACTATATTCATAGTTTCATAAAAGTAAAAAAGAACCACGGCAATAACTATATCCGGAATTTTTTCTAGTTATGGTTATTCCCTTGGTTCTTTTTTATATGCTATTTTTTATGCATTATTTCTTTATATATATTTTTTTGCAGATTAGTTCTTTATTCATTATTTTTTGCAGATTAAATCTTTATACACTATTTTCATTTTTCATTTTTACTATATCTAAAATTTCAATTAAATCATCAATCTTATAATCTGCCGGTGACTGATTATAAGAAAATCTATCGTCTTTCTTTGCAACTGTAACAAGGCCTGCTGCTTTTGCTGCCTGAATTCCATAAGTTGAGTCTTCAATCACAAGACACTCCTCTTTGTCTAACCCCAGTTTTGAAACTGTATAGTTATAAATTTCCGGATTAGGCTTGCTCTCCTTAAACATATGACCACTTACAATTAGGTCAATATACGAGCTAACCCCAATTTCTTTTGCCACATGTTTTATGTTATCCATAGGTGATGACGAAGCTATTGCCACAATATAGCCATCTTTCTTTAATGTACTAATAACTTCTTTTACATGAGGATTTGGAATGTCTTTATAAGAAAAGTTTTTTTCTGCTCCTGTCACCTCCCAAAATCTTTCGCACATTTTGTAAACTTCCTGTGGGGACAGATTATCTCCCTTTGCCTGATTCCACCATTTTGCCAAAAGAATTTTCTCCATTTCACCTGAACAGCCCGCCAGAGTGTATATCTCCTCCAAATCCAAATGTATATCATTTGCATCTAAAAAATCCTTAAAACATTTTATATACACAGGCTCGCTATCCACTAATACTCCGTCCTGGTCAAAAATTACTGCTTTTATCATATGACCTCCTTTTTCAAAATCTTTATGTTAAATTTATTTTTAGCCTTACACTGGTTGTATTTAGAACTAATTGTTATTTATAATATACCAGTAATTTGTATGTATTTGTAGGATATTTTTGTATGTAATTCCTATTATATTTTTACGAAATAGAAATTTGCAGATAACTTCCTATTTCATAAAGAGAAAACAAATGCTAAAATAATACACGAAAATGTTAGAAAAGAGGTATTTGTGATGAATAATGAATATGAACAAGCTGAACCTAAAAAGAACATTGACGAAAAAATAGAACGTGATTACGACAGGTCTATTAACATGTGGAACGATGTTTATTCCAAATGCCAAATTGTAGATTTAAAAGGTAAATCTCTTTCTGTTGAGCCAATGTTTGATATATGTCTCGATATTTTTGCAAGCAAATGCAAAAACATATTAGACTTTGGTTGTGGTACAGGAGATGTTATTTTCCAATGCTATGAGTTCGGAAACATGGATTCAGGTCTTGGTATTGATTTATCTGAAACAGGTATTAATTTTGCCAAAGAATTTGCAACCGTAAACAAATACACTAACCTTAATTTTGAGATGGGAGATATTTCATATTTTGATAATTATAACGGCAAACCTTTTGACGGAATCATACTGTCAAACGTTCTAGATGTTATGCCAAAAGATATTGCCTTAAAGACTTTTAAAGGTCTTACAAAACTTCTCGCCCCAAAGGGACTTATGTTTGTAAAATTAAATCCATTTTACGAAAAGACAGATATGAAGCAATGGGGTTTTACTCAAATTAAAGATAATCTTTTTGAAGAAAACGGTATTCTTCGCTATAGAGAATTAGACACTGCCTCCTGGAAACAAAGTTTTGAGAAGCACTATGAAATCATAAGATATCTGGAATTTCCATATCCTTGGCAGGAAGGCATGAATCGCCTGTTTTTATTACAGAAGAAATAATTTACATAAAAATACCGATCCTTAGTTATATGAACATGTATTTAAATCAGCATATCCATACCTAATAAGGGTCGGTACTTTTTATTATAATATTCTATTATTCCAATCTTCTAAAATTCTTATATTGCACTATCTCAATTCTATAAAACTCTTATATTTCATAGGCTAAAATTATGCCACCCATTTCAGCATAAAAACTACATAACCCACTTGTTGGCATTGTTTCTACCTTGCCAACTTCTGTGTGTTCACGTAAATTGTCTAACAAGAACTGAACTTTTTCTTTGTTAAAGCACTGACTTATAACAAGATTGCCACCCTTATATCCATTGGCAAGCATATCCTGAACAGTCTTTTTGTAAATAGCATCTTTTCCTCTAATTTTTCTTAACAACTCGATTTTTCCTTCACTTGAACCCTGACCTAAAATCTTAATGCCAAGCATTCCTGCAAGTTTGCCACTTAAGGCACTTACACGACCATTTTTTACAAGATTGTCGATTGATTCCAAAATAAAGAATGTTTTAATTTTTGTTTTATACTCTTCAACTGCTTCAACTATTTCTTCAAAAGATTTTTCTTTTGCGATCAGTTCCTGAATCTTTCTTACAATAAGTGTTAAGCCGGCTCCTGCTGACTTCGAATCGAATATGTGGATTTTCTTTTCAGGATCATCTTCTAATGCCATGTGTTTTCCAACTGACGCACTACTATAACTGCCTGACAACTCACCTGAAATAGTAACCGCAAACACTTCATCTGCCTGCCTAAAAGCATTATACCATTCCTCAGGACTTGGTGCTGCAGACCCACTTGTTCCATGATATGATTTCATGTCTTCCATAAAAGATTTAATATCCAAATTAAAATCGTCTACATATTCCTTCTCCCCTACTCTTAATCTAAGTGGAACTCCATCCATGTATATATTATTTTCAGTTTTATTTTCTATTACCAAATCGCAACTTGAATCCACGATTATTGCATATTTCATATTAGTCTCCTCTCGACAGCAATATTATCTTTTCTACAAAAAATATGTTATGTAGTATTCATTACTACATACTATTGTACTATTATCTTTGTTATGCTACAATTTACATAAATGTCAAAAATGTAAACATTTGAGAGGATTAATATGAATAAATTTTCCATTAGCAATTATACAAAGCGAAATAAATTCACACGAATGTGTATTGGGGAAGCCATGGTTTCTCTTATGAAAGAAAAATCCTATAGCAAAATTAAAATTTTAGATTTAGCTGTAAAAGCCGGCGTTTCAAGAATGACTTTCTACAAATACTATCACACAAAAGAAGAAGTTCTTGGGGACTACCTTAACGAGATTATTTCAGGCTATGTTGATATATATGATAATGATCCATCTGGTGATTTTCCAAACTATAACAATATGCTTAATGCTCTTGTATACTTCGATAAATATGCCGACTTTTTCGTGGGGCTTGCCAATGCCGGGCTGTATTCTCTGTTAGTCGACGCCACAAACGAATATATGGAAAATAATATTGTACCTAAATACGGCATTTCGCTATACAAAGCCTACTATTTTGCCGGTGCCATTTTGAACACCTTTATCAAATGGGAAGAAAATGGAAAAAAAGAAAGTGCTGAAGAAATTGCAAAAGAATTAGTTAAATAATTATTATTTTATAATCATTAGCATTCTCTATTTGCCTTTGTATTATTCTGACTTTTATTCCTCCATTTACTACTTCTTCATTTAAAATTTCAACAAAATGTTCTACTTTGTCATAATCCACCCAGTCTCCGAAATAGTTTTTTTTCCGCATATTTTGTTTCATCAAAGAACTTCTTATCTAATGTAGACCAAAACAATTTGTTTTCTGTGCCCTTAACATCTATTATTTTGTTTAACTTTCCAACATAAACTTCAAGACAACATTCTTCAAGATAATATGTATTTTCATTATATACAACAATTATATCCTCTCATATCTTCACCCTCATAAAATTTCTTCTCATTAGCCAATAGTATAACATATATTACTGAAATAAAATATTATTCCCTACTACTTATAATTTTCATTATGCGGATTTTTCTCTCAAAAAAGTCCACCAATTTAATCAGAATTCATTAGTAAAAACAAGTAAAAAACAGAATTTTCTTGTACAACAAAAAAAGCCCTTGTTTAAAGGAATCCCTTTAAACAAAGGCTTTTTAATAACAGGGGCACTAGGAATCGAACCCAGCTCTGGAGTTTTGGAGACTCTTATTCTACCGATGAACTATGCCCCTATTGCGTTTAAGCACAAGTATATTTATACCATAACGCACCTAATATGTCAAATGTTTTCTCCAGCTTCTTTTATGTTTTTTACGCCTACTAATTCAATTCCTTCAACGTCTTTTAAAGATTTCACTGATACTGCCGGAAGTATACAGCGTTTGAAGCCCAATTTTTTAGCTTCCATAACTCTCTGTTGTACATTTGATACTGCACGAACTTCTCCCGAAAGACCTACTTCTCCAAACACTAATGTTGCCGGATCTATTGCCCTGTTTTTGTAACTACTAATTAGTGCCATTACCAATGCCAAATCCATTGCCGGCTCATTTACTTTCATACCGCCAGCCACATTAACATAGGCATCGTAGTCGCCCATTTGTATACCCATTCTCTTTTCAATAACTGCCATAAGCAAATTAACTCTGTTATAATCCGTTCCAACTGCTGTTCTTCTTGGCATACCGAAAGCTGTATGATTAATCAATGCCTGCACTTCAACCAAAATAGGTCTTGTTCCTTCCATTAAACACGCAACCACTGAGCCTGACGCGTCAGTAGGGCGTCCCTCAAGCATAAATTCAGATGGATTTAAAACCTGTTCCAGACCTTCCTCTCTCATTTCAAAAACACCAATTTCATTGGTTGAGCCGAATCTGTTTTTTACACCTCGTAAAATACGGTACGCAGCATGTCTGTCTCCTTCAAAATACAAAACCGTATCTACCATGTGCTCTAAAACTCTAGGTCCAGCCACTACACCTTCTTTTGTAACATGACCAACAATAAAAATCGGAATGGTCAGTCCTTTTGCTATTTGCATTAATGTGTTAGTGGATTCTCTTACCTGACTAACACTTCCCGGTGCTGAACTAATATCTTCCCTATAAATTGTCTGAATAGAGTCAATTACTACTGCATCAGGCTTTGTTTCCGTAACAACTGCTTCAATATTATCAAGACTTGTTTCTGATAACAAACTTAAATTATTGCTGAACTCTCCCATTCTGTTTGCTCGAAGCTTAATTTGCTTTAAAGATTCTTCTCCTGAAATATATAATATTTTCTTTCCTGAAGCTGACATGTTTCTACAAACCTGAAGAAGCAATGTTGATTTTCCAATACCAGGATCACCACCAACTAAAATTAAACCTCCCGGCACAACACCACCTCCGAGAACCCTGTCTAATTCACTAAAACCTGTGCTTATTCTTTCTTCATCATCTGCCTTCACTTCATTGATTGTTACAGGCATTGAGTTGGTTATATTTCTTCTTATTATTTTATTTTTAGGACCTTTAGGCTCTTCCACAAAAGTCCCCACCTCTTTACATCCCGGACACTGACCTAGCCATTTTGCTGATTCATATCCGCACTCTTTACAAAAAAATACTGTCTTATCTGCTTTTGCCATTTACTTCCCCTTATTCTATTTTTGAATATTAAGAAAGGCCCTTACGGACCTTTACTTAATCATATATTCAATTACGCTGCAACGACCTTAACTGTTGTCATTACACCTTTCTGTAAGTCTACATCAAATGTAAGCTTTCCACCAATATCTGTCTTTGAAACTCCAAGATCTTTATCATTAACAAATACTTTGTATTCCTTGTTTGCTTCTAATTCTAAAGTAATCTGAGTCTGTCCCATTCCATCTACGAAGAAACTTACTTCATCAGCAGTTTCCTTAAATACGTTTACTGCTGTTCCTGGAAGTGATTCATATACGAATGTTCCGTTTCTTTCTAATTTTGTAATTTCATTCCATGTTTTAACCTTATACATGTCTCCTGAAACTTCAAAATCTGACACCTTCTTCTTTGCATCTAATTCGTAATTTCCAAAGCTAATTGTTCCATTGCTTTCTTTCTTTATTAATTCCTTAATGATTGCCATTTCTTCCTCCTGTAATTATTCGCCGATGCGATTTATCTTAAAATCATTCTATCACACTTATCATATTTTTTCATTAGCTTTCTAGTGTAATAGTCTTGATTTTTTTTATTCAATTAGGGAATTTTAGTCCCTCTATTTTTTCTCTGATTTTTTCTCTGACTCTTTCTTAGATTCTTCCTTAGGCTCCTCTTTTACTTTGAATGTAACATTATTGCTCTTATAGCCAACAGTTACTTTATCTCCTGCCTTCACTTTTTCGGCAAGTACCTCCTCAGCAAGCATATCCTCAACCTTATTCTGAATCATTCTTCTAAGTGGTCTTGCGCCAAACTTCTTGTCGTAACTTTCTTTTGCAAGATAAGTTTTAAGAGATGACGTGAAAGATAAAGCTATATCCATCTGTTCTTTAACCTGCTTTGCAAGATTTTTAAGCATTAATGATACAATACTCTTTACTTCGCTTTCACTTAATGTATGGAAAACAATAATGTCATCAATTCTGTTTAAAAATTCAGGTCTGAACATTAGCTTAACTTCTTCCATAACATTTGCCTTCATCTTTTCGTAGTCGGCTTTTTCTGTATCACCCTGACTGAAGCCTAAATGCTTAGGATCTACTATTCTGTTGGCACCGGCATTACTTGTCATTATGATAATTGTATTCTTAAAACTTACTTTTCTTCCTTTAGAATCTGTAATATGGCCATCATCTAATACCTGTAAAAGTACATTAAATACATCCGGATGTGCCTTTTCTATTTCATCAAAAAGCACTACAGAATATGGGTTCTGTCTAACCTTATCGCTTAACTGACCCCCATCTTCAAATCCAACATATCCCGGTGGTGAGCCAATTAATTTTGACACACTATGTTTCTCCATGTATTCAGACATATCAACTCTGATAATTGAGTCTTCTGTTCCAAAAACTGCCTCTGCCAAAGTTTTAGACAATTCAGTTTTTCCAACACCTGTAGGCCCTAGGAAAAGGAATGAACCAATAGGTCTGTTAGGATTTTTAAGTCCTACTCTACCTCTTCTTACAGCCTTAGCAACTGCACTTACGGCTTCTTCCTGCCCTATCATTCTCTTGTGTAAAACTTTTTCCAAATCAAGAAGTCTCTTCTGCTCGTTTTTCTCAAGTCTTGTTACAGGTATACCTGTCCACATTGCAACAACTTCCTCAATTGAGTTTTCTGTTATAATAGGGCGGAACTCTTCTTCTGTGCCTTCCCATTTTGCAATTGCCTTGTTTAACTTGTTCTGAGCCTTGTCCAGTTGCTTCTTTATTTCTGTTGCACTCTTAAAATCAGCATGTCTTACACACATTTCAAGTTCTAAGTTAAGTTCTGCAATATCAATTTCCTTATCTTTTACAGACTTTGGTTTTGGCACTTCCCTAATTCGCATTTTTGAACATGCTTCATCAATTAAATCTATTGCCTTATCAGGTAAATTTCTGTCGTTAATATATCTTGATGATAATTTTACCGCTGCCCTAATTGCCTCATCTGAGATTGTAACGTTATGAAAATCTTCATAAGCAGATTTTAGACCTTTTAGTATTTCCACAGCCTGTTCTTCAGTTGGTTCCTCAACTGTTACCGGCTGAAATCTTCTCTCTAAAGCTGCATCTTTTTCGAAATATTTTCTAAATTCAGAAATTGTAGTTGCCCCAATAACCTGCAAATTGCCCTTAGTTAATGAAGGTTTCAAAATATTTGACGCATCCATTGAGCCTTCTGCTCCACCGGCACCTACTATTGTATGAATTTCATCTATAAATAAAATTATGTTTCCTGAATTTTGTACTTCATCAATTATGTTTTTTAATCTTTCTTCAAACTCACCTCTGTATTTGGAACCGGCTACTGCTCCTGATAAATCAAGGCTGAAAATTCTTTTGCCAGCCATTGTTTTGGGAACTGTTCCTTCACAAATACGCCATGCAATAGCCTCAACAATTGCAGTCTTACCAACGCCAGGTTCACCAATTAAGCATGGGTTGTTCTTTGTTCTTCTGCTTAATATCTGGATAATTCTTCCTATTTCATTTTCACGTCCAACTACAGGATCAAGTTTGTTCGCCTTTGCCTCGGCTGTTAAATCCCTACCGTACTTTTCCAAAGTAGGTATGGGACTTGCCTGAACTGCACTTCTGCCCCTCTTTGCAGGCTTAATGTAGTTTTTAACTTCGTTTGCATCTCTATTTGTCAAATTAAGAATATCCACACAAACTTTTTTCAAATTAATGCCAAAGCTTGCTAATATGCAATGTGCTTCACAATCAGGATCAGCTAATATTGCCAAAAGAACATGTTCTGTTCCTATTTGTGGAATCCCCTGACTTGCAGCTTCCTCAGCAGCTCTGCCAAGTAATACGTGTGCTCTGTTTGAAGGCATTATATTTTTTGCTCTGGTTTTTGAACGTACCCTTGATTTTATTCCCATATCGTCTTCGATTGCGTTAATAATATCCTTGTACATTAAGTTGTAATTATATAAAATATTGGCAGCCACTCCATCTGTAACTTTTGCAATACCTGCCAAAATATGCTCTGTTCCAATGTAATCCATTCCCAAGTCAATTGCCACATCTTTTGCATATCCGATTGCTTCAATTGTCTGTCTGGTAAATCTACTACTTTCCATATGCATCCCTCCATATTAGTCTAGGATTTTAATATACTCTAAAAATGTGTACATTATTTTACGATTTTTTAAATAAAGGGCAATTCTCATGAAAGAATTGCCCTTTAATCTTACGTTAATCTAAATCGATAAATTCGAAATCATCATCATCGTCATCGTCATCAAAATCAATTTCTGAATCATCGTATGCATCGATTTCTTCTGATTTATTTACCTCTTCAGCACTGCTTTCTGCGCTATCATTAATCTGTTCTGCATCAATAGTAATTGTATTATCATTTGGAAGTTCCTCTACAGGTTCATCAATTTCCTTCGCTACTTCGTTTGCTATCTCTGCTTCTAAAGCTTTTTCGATATCAACAAGTTCATCTGAATCAATGTCAGCTTCCTTTAATTCTTCAACTTCTTCAGGAGCTTCTTTTACTTCTTCCTTTGAAGGTTCAGCAACTTGCTTTGCTTCTGCTTCCTCTTCTTCAATTGATACTCCTGAATCAATATCATCTTCGTCTTCTTCGTATTTTTTCTTTTTGTTTTCTTTTTTAGCTTTCTTTTCAGCCTTCTTCTGGGCTTTCTTTTCTTTCTTTGGATCTTTTAATTCATCCTCTGAATATGTCTTTTTAATTTTCTTTTCTTTTTTGCTTATGCCTAAATTAATAGATACAAAAATTAAAATAACGATTACTACTGCTAATCCGCATAAAATTTTAATTAAAACATTGTACTTGTCAACTAACTGGTTGTACTGTTTCTGTAAATTGTTATATGCCTTAGCTGCTGCTTCTGACTGCTGGTTTGCGTCTGATGATGTTAAATATCTCTGTAAACATTTTTCGTTATCATCATAGCTGTATAAATTAGTATCACCATTCCAGTTCATTGCATACACAAGATACATTCCTTCATCTTCATCAAGTACCCATGCTTTAACTTCCTGATCAATAATTGTAACTTTCTTTTTATCGTAAGCTTTTACAATTCCGTCTACCTTCTTAGGCTGTACAATTGTGTACATTCTGCTCTTTATTTTAATATTGCTCATTGGGTAGAACTTTTTCTGGCTCTTATCATAAATATAAAAACCTGATGTTTCATCACCCTTTAAATAAAAAGCTGTTAATTCCTTAACGTCTCCCTTAATGCAAGTATAACTGTTTCCATTATACTTTGCTGTACTCTTTGAAAATCCTTCAGGAATTTCTGACTTTTTAAATGATTCTGAAATAGTAAATGTATTCTTTCCAACCTTTACTGTAGAATCAGTTGCAGTCTTCTTTGAAGTTTTCTTTTTTGTGCTACTTGAGTCTTTATATGTTGAATCTTCTGCTTCTGTTAATTTCTTTGTTTTCAAAGTATACTTTTGAACAGCTCCTGTTGATGATGTAACATCAACTATTGTTAAATTATCACCAGTATCCATTACAGTATTAATACCATCTTTTTCTACTGACCACTGTGATGTGCTGTCCTTTGCAGTTGCCTCAATCTTAATAGACTTTACTGTTGACTTAACTGTTAAGTTATATTCGTATGTAGTTGAATTAAAATCTAAAGGCACCTCTGTCTGATTTCCTGAATTGTCAATTGCATAAACTTTTAAATCTGACAAATCAGTTGTTTCATCAGCACTAACTGTAAAAATCATTGTAACCATCATAGCAGACATTGCAGCTATCATAATTAGCAGGCTTTTTAACTTCTTCATTCTTATTTCCTTTCTTCTCCTGTATTCTATACAAGCTTTTTAATTATTATGCTTCATCAATTGCTTTACCAATATCATTACGCATATATTTATTTTCAAAATCAATAAGTTTTGTTGCTTCGTAAGCGTTTGCTCTTGCCTCTTTTAAGTCTTTACCTTTTGCTGTAACACCAAGAACTCGACCACCATTAGTTACTATTTTTCCATTATCTAATTTTGTTCCTGCATGGAAAACATAATAACCTTCCTTGTTTTCAAACTTCTCAAGACCTTTGATTTCAAATCCTTTTTCATAAGAAACAGGGTAACCGTCACTTGCAAGTACAACACAAACTGCTGCGTTGTCTTCAAACTGTAAATCAATCTGATCTAATGTTCCATCAATACAAGCTTCAAATACATCAATAATGTCATTCTTCATTCTTGGAAGAACTACCTGGGCTTCAGGATCACCAAATCTTGCATTGTATTCTAATACTTTTGGTCCATCTTCTGTGAGCATTAAGCCAAAGAAAATAATTCCCTTGAATTCTCTTCCTTCTGACGCCATGGCATCAACTGTAGCCTGGTAAACATATTTCTTACAAAACTCGTCAACTTCTTCTGTATAGAATGGACTTGGTGAAAATGTTCCCATACCCCCTGTGTTAAGTCCCTGGTCGCCATCTTTTGCTCTCTTATGGTCCTGAGCTGATGTCATAATTTTAATTGTTTTTCCATCAACAAAAGAAAGAACTGAAACTTCACGACCTGTCATAAATTCTTCAATAACAATTGTGTTACCTGCATTACCGAATTTTTTGTCTAACATTAATTCCTTAACGCCATCCATTGCTTCTTCTTTTGTATTACAAATTAAAACACCTTTTCCAAGAGCTAATCCGTCAGCTTTTAAAACAATAGGATATTTTGAAGTTTCAAGATACTTCATTGCTTCTTCCGGTGTATCAAAATTTTCATAAGCTGCTGTAGGAATATTGTATTTCTTCATTAAGTCCTTTGAAAATGCTTTTGAACCTTCTAATATAGCTGCATTTTCTCTTGGACCAAACACTCTAAGTCCTGCTTCTTCAAACTTATCAACAATTCCTCCAACTAAAGGATCGTCCATACCAACAACTGTTAAATCTATTTCGTTGTTTTTTGCAAATTCTACTAATTTATCAAATTCCATTGCCCCTATGTTTACACATTCTGCAATCTGTCCTATGCCGGCATTTCCAGGGGCACAATATATTTTGTCCACCTTTGAACTTTTGGCTACTGCTGTTGCAATGGCATGTTCTCTTCCGCCGCTTCCTACAATAAGAACTTTCATTTCAATCTCCTCTCTTTTCGCTATTCTGGTTGAGTTTTGCCCAAAGCGTATTACGAAAGCACGCTCCCACTGCTTTCGAAATATATTTTTTCATAAATGCTAACCTAAAAGCGTACTATATTTGTGTTTACAATAAATTGTTTGCAATTGCGTTGATGGCTTGTGGAAGTATTTTCCACTCTGCCTGTTCCATTACACGTTTCTGCAAAGTTTCAGGTGTATCGTCAGATAAAACTTCTACTGCCTTCTGATAAATTATTGGGCCAGTGTCTGTTCCTTCATCTACGAAATGAACTGTAGCTCCTGTAACTTTTACTCCGCGTTCTAATGCTTTTTCATGTACATGTAATCCATAGAAACCATTTCCACAGAAAGATGGTATAAGTGATGGATGTACATTTATAATTTTATTTCTATATTTTGCTATTAATTCCGGTGGTAATACTACTAAGAATCCGGCTAACACAATTAAGTCTAAATTGTATGAATCAATTTTTTCGATTAATGCTTTGTTGAATTCTTCTCTTGTTTCGTAATCTTTTACACAAACACATTCTGCTGCAATGTTGTTTTCTTTTGCTCTTGTTAATGCGTATGCGTCTTTTTTGTTACTTATAACAACTTCTAATGATGCATTAGTTATTGTTTTGTTTTTTACGGCATCAATAATTGCCTGTAAATTAGTTCCACCACCTGAAACTAAAACTCCTACTCTAATCATAATAACCTCTTTTGATTAAATGCTGTTTGTTTCAATTATGTGTCAATTACAACTGTCTCAAGCTAATTCAAAACTAATCTGAAATTAATTTAAAGCTCAACTAAAGTTAATTTTAACTTATTTTAAACTAATTCTACGCCCTTTTCGCCTTCAACAACTTCACCTACTACGAAGCACTTTTCTCCTGCTTTTGTGATGGCTTCCATTGTCTTATCTACGTCAGCTTCATCAACAGCTAATAACATACCAATCCCCATGTTATATGTGTTGTACATCATTTCTTCTGCAATATCACCAGTCTTCTGAAGTAATTTAAAGATTGGTGGAATTTCATAAGAATCTTTCTTAACTACTGCCTTAACATTTTCAGGAAGCATTCTTGGAATGTTTTCATAGAAGCCACCACCTGTAATATGGCTGCAACCATGAATCTTAACACCTGCGTCCTTAATTGAGTTAAGGGCTTTTACATATATAATTGTTGGAGCAAGTAAAGCTTCTCCTAAAGTTGTTCCTAATTCATCATAGTATTTGTTAAGTGACTCTTCTGTCATGTCAAATACTTTTCTTACTAATGAGAATCCGTTACTATGTACACCTGATGAAGCAATTCCAATAAGTTTGTCTCCAGGCTTAATGTCTTCTCCTGTAACTAAATCCTTCTTATCTACAACACCTACTGCAAATCCTGCTAAATCATAATCATCTTCAGGCATAAGTCCTGGATGTTCTGCTGTTTCTCCACCGATTAAAGCACATCCTGACTGTTTACAACCTTCAGCAACACCTTTTACAATCTCAGCAATCTTTTCAGGATAGTTTTTACCACATGCGATGTAGTCTAAGAAGAATAATGGTTCTCCACCACCACAAACTATATCGTTTACGCACATAGCTACACAATCAATACCGATTGTATCATGTTTATCTAAAACAAAAGCAAGCTTAATCTTTGTTCCTACGCCGTCTGTTCCTGATACTAAAATTGGTTCTTCCATATTCTTAAAAGCACTCATATCAAATGCACCGGCAAAACCACCAATACCACCTAAAACTTCAGGTCTTACTGTTTCTTTAATAGAACCTTTAATTAATTCTACTGACTTGTAACCTGCTTCAATATCTACGCCTGCCTTCTTGTAATCCATTTTCTTACTTCCTCCTAAATGTTGATTTAAAATAATAATGTTGTTTCAATAATATTCTTGTTTCAATAATATTCTCTAAGCAATTATGACTTAGTGGCTCCAACGCCTTAATCTCTTAATTTATCTCAGAAAATATTACAAGGTTATATAATGCCTTAGTATGCTTTATATCCTACTTCTTTTAATTTAGCGTCTTTTGCTACTACTTCAGATTTCATTTCATCTGCGTAATTTTTTATTTTTTCTAAAAGAGCATCATCTGATGTTGCTAAAATCTGTGCTGCTAAAATACCTGCGTTCTGACCGCCGTTAATTGCAACTGTTGCAACAGGTACACCTGATGGCATCTGAACTATTGAATATAAAGAATCAACTCCACCTAAATCTGATGTTTTCATTGGAATTCCAATTACAGGCATTTTAAATAATGCTGCACACATACCAGGTAAATGAGCTGCTTTTCCAGCTCCTGCGATAATAACTTTGATTCCTCTTTCTTCAGCACCCTTTGCCCATTCAAAGAAAATATCAGGTTCTCTATGAGCTGAAATAATTGTCATCTCATATTCAATACCAAATTTTTCCAACATGTCTGCTGCCTTGCTCATGATAGGCATATCTGAATCACTACCCATTACAATACCAACTTTTGCCATTTTGCTCTCCTTTTTCTCATAAACTTTGTATAGTTAAATTTATAGTTAAATGCCTGTCATCTAATAAACAACAAGCAAAAATCGACTTTTATTTTATCATAAAACCACTATTTCGAAAAGATAATATAATGTTTATTACAAGATATTTTCTTTATTTTTGTATACATTTTCGTTTAAATGTATTGTTTTCTTTATTTAATTTGTTTTCCCTATTAATTTGTTTTCTTTATTTTTAAATTTTATTTAAGTGGTTCATTTAACAATTCGCAACCTGCTAAAACAAATCTGCCATCTCTTATTATGTCAATTTCTTCTCCGTCTTTAGTTACAGCAACAATTTCTCCTAACTCATCATAAGGAATTGTTATATCTGTATGGCAACTGAAATATGCCTTGTCAATATCTGTTTTTCTAAGGGCTGAAACTTCGTTTTCTTTTGCAATAATTTCTTTTCCATTAGGATTGTGAAGTTCCACATCTTCCTCAAAAGAATAGCATGTATCACCTACTGCAAAATGAGGACCCATTTTTTCAACAATTAATATTGGAAGTTTGTACACTACATCAAACTTATTTGCAATTGCATAAGCTGTAGTATTCGTTCCAATGGCAAACTCTCCAATAGGAAGTGTTTCGTGGTTGTACATTACATTTTCTTTAATGTACTTTTTGTTTTCCTCTTCTGTCTGGAAATTTTTGCAGGTATAGTCTGCAATCATTCCATCTTCAAATTTTATTTCTAAATCTTTATATTTCAATTCACCTAAATAAACTTCACTTACATGTAATACACCATTTGTTCCCTTTAGAACAGGTGATGTAAATACTTCACCTAAAGGAATGTTTACGTCGGCAAGACAATTTTCAAAATTAGTTTCTTTTTCAGGATTTTTAAGTTCATGTAGTTTTACATTAATATAGGTTCTGTTATCTCCTTTGCCCACAACCCTTACATAATCTGCTTTGTCTAATTCATCAATTATTTTATTCTGAATTATTTCGTATTTTTCTGAATCAAGTGTATTAATCTTCACTGTTGCATCAAACATTTCCTTAAAGTTGTGGCCAAACTCAGGGATTGGAAAAGCAATAATTGTAAAACTTCTCTCGTCCCCCGGAATATGTTCCTGCACGATTCTCTGGTATTCATTAATATAGCCTGCACTTAATTTCTGCTGTTCCTTTGTTAACTTGTAAGCTTCTTTTTTGCTTTCAGGCTCAAATGGATTTTCACCAAATATTTCTATAACAGCCGGGCCTGCCATCTTTAGTGCCAAATCTTTTCTGTTTTCAAAAGCCTGTTTTGCCACTTCTAACTTGCGCTTAACAAAAGCCTTATCAAGATATAATGCCTCATCAAACTTATGGTCAAACCAATACTGTTTATTGCACATTGTGCTTCCATATCCTAATGGATAAATTATTGGTTTAAGCCCCATTTTTTCAAAATCTAATATTGCTGATTTAATAATCCTCTCAAAACCAATATTATATCTAATATCTACAGTATCCTTAATTGACAAATCTTTCCCTGCAATAACGAAGCCTTTTCTATAGCCTTCTGTGTAAACATGCGCCAAACTATCAATCTCACTTTGGCTCAAGCTGTTAAGATACTGTGCCATTCCAATTTCATTTGCACCAATATGCTCTCCATACATGTACAAATATCTAATGTCATTTAAATCACTGTTCATTACAATATCAACTGCAAAAGTTCTTTTCGGATTAACTCTCCAGTCAACCATGTCATCAACAAAAATTTCTGTATTATCTTTTTCAAATGAATACACAGCCTCTTCTATGCTTCGATATTCTAACTCTTCAGAATTTTCAAAATAATAGAATAGCTCTATAAATAACTCAATTCTTAAAGTTACAATTTCAAGTTCCTGTCTATACACATTGCCCATTAGATCTCTGATTTTTTTGTAAACATAGCATAGAATTCTGCCGTATTCTTCTCCCAGTTCTTCACAGGCAAACTTTGGATTAGCCAAAGATGTTTCATAATTTTCTTTATAAATGTCTTCATAAAGTTCGTAATTTAATTGTTCTAATTGCTCTGTGGTATATTCCTTTAATCTGCCACTTTCAATTTCATCTTTTACAGAATTTAATTTCAAAATAAATTTAGCAACCTTACTAAAATATTCCTGATATTTTTCATTGCTAATATTTTCTGTTGAAATTTCTTTTATTCTTTCAATTGCAATCTCATAACGCTCTCTAACTATATCCATTTCATTCCTCTTTGCTTAGTTTTATTTTTTAATAAATTGAATTATACATAGATTAAATAAAGTCCTAAAATAAAAATCCATATTGCGGCATTTCCTATTGTACCTATGTATGTGTATCTTAAAAATCGGTTTTCTTCACTAAAACTCTTTAACCCTACTGCGAATCCCCAGGCTGAAACAATGAGAGAAACTAAAACCATAAGTCCTACGTAAACACCTGCCTTGCCTTTTAACGCTATTGATATTGCCACTGCAAGCACAATTATTAAAAGACTAATAAGGCCCATAACTGTAGACTTCTTGCCACCTTTTGTATATTTTCTAAGTGGTATATGTTTCTCTGGTTTGTCCCCTTTTTCATCTAATTTTATTTTTTTCTTTTTATCCCAAAATTTTATACTCATATCTTTACTTCTTATAAGCCGGCTTTTATCTAAGTAAAAACAAGCTTATATATGTTTCCTTAATTTAGTTAATTTCAAGAAGATATATCCTAATAAACCTCCTATAGTATTAAGAAATATATCATCAACATCAAATGCTCCTACTTTTGTAACTAACTGTGCTGTTTCTATTCCTATACTAAAAAGCATTGCTAAAAATGTAACACTTAAGAAATTTTTAAATACACTTCTTTTTGATACCATTGGAAGTAAAAATCCAAATGGCATAAAACATACAACATTTCCTAAAAGATTAATTATTGTTATATTCCATCCATAAGTATGACGCATATTCCAAAAACGTGTAATCTCTTTAAATAATGTGAGATTATATCGGTACTGATCACTAACCATGGTTCTGTCTAGCGTTTCAGAAAAAAACATAAAATAAAGCGCCAATATCATGTATGCCACAAAAAATATTCTTCCAAAAATGCGAACTTTTCTAGTTGCCTTTGTCACTTTTCTATTCTCCTAATGGATTATTTTGCACCATACTGTGCATAGTATTTGTCAATTGCTTCTTTTATTTCATCATCAATTACAACTTTTCCATTACATTCCTTATTGTAAAGATGCTCTACAACATCAGACATTGTAACAATTGCATTTGTTTCAAATCCATAAAGGTCTTTTACTTCGTCAAGAGCGCACTTCTCTCCACCCTTACCAACTTCCATTCTGTCAAGAGAAACCATAAGACCAACAATTGTCACATCTGCTGCACCTTTTACCTTTGGAACTGTTTCTTCCATTGACTTACCTGAAGTTGTAACATCTTCAATCATTACTACTCTGTCACCATCTTTTAAATTGCTACCAAGGAAGTTTCCTTTGTCTGCACCATGGTCCTTTTCTTCTTTTCTATCTGAACAATAACGGATTTCTTTTCCATATAATTCATTAAAAGCAATTGCTGTTACAACTGCAAGTGGAATTCCCTTGTATGCAGGTCCGAAAAGCACATCAAAGTCATCACCATATCTGTCATGAATTGCCTTTGCATAATACTGACCTAATCTGTGAAGCTGTGAACCTGTTACATAGGCTCCTGCATTCATGAAAAATGGAGACTTTCTACCACTCTTAAGTGTAAACTCTCCAAATTTTAAAACATCACTTTCTACCATAAATTCTATAAATTCCTTCTTATATGCTTCCATTATATAATTTCTCCTTTATCTTTAGGCTCTTTGACCTTTTTATTTCAACTTATCTGATATCTTCTGCTAATTTTGATATAATTTTCTCAATTTAGCATTAGCCAATATATCCTTTTTATCTTACCACGAAAAGCTAAGTTTCACAATGCGTTAAAAATTGTATTTTTTCTAACAAACAAAAAGGAACCATAAAACTTATTTGTCTTACAGTTCTTTTTTTACTTTATTATATGTAATTATTTAATTTTCTTTATATCCTCGCCATTTGTTTCATCAATTATAAAATGTGGCCTTTTCTTAACTTCCATGTATGTTTTTGACAAATACTGTCCCATAATGCCCATACAGAAAAGTTGGATTCCACCGATAAAAGTAATTATGCAGGCAAGTGATGGCCAACCGTCTACGGGATCACCCCATATTGCTTTTCTAACTACAATTAAAACAATTGCAATAAAAGAAACAAATGTAAACAGTAATCCTATAACTGATGCAATTTGTAGTGGTGCATTGGAGAAGTTGAAAATTCCGTCAAGTGAATATTTAAATAATTTCCAAAAATTCCACTTTGTTTCTCCTGCTGCTCTCTCAACATTTTCAAATGGTAACCACTTTGTCTTAAAGCCAATCCAACCAAAAATTCCTTTTGAAAATCTGTTCTGTTCTCCCATTGCCACAATGGCCTCCACCATTTCTCTTTTCATTAATCTAAAATCTCTTGCTCCGTCCACTACGTCAGCATCAGAAATTTTGTTGATTAATTTGTAAAATTTGCGGGCGAAAAAAGAACGGATTTTTGGTTCTCCCTGTCTTGTAACTCTTCTTGTTGCAACACTGTCATATTCACCGCTTTCAAGGTAAGTTACCATTTCAGGTAAAAGTGCCGGTGGGTCCTGCATGTCCGCATCCATAACCGCAACATAATCACCTGCTGCATTGCAAAAACCTGCATACATTGCAGCTTCTTTTCCAAAGTTTTTGGAAAATGATAAATACACAACTCTGTCATCTTCCTTAGCCATCATCTTTAATATTTCAAGAGTTTTGTCCTTTAAGCCATCATTTACAAACAAAAATTCAAAATCATATTTTGGCATTTTGCCCGTAACTTTTTTCAATTCTTCATGTAATATTCCAAGTACTTCTTCTTCGTTATAGCATGGAATTATTAAAGATATTTTTTTCTTTTTAATTTCATTTTTCTTTTCGATTTTATTTTTTTCTTTTATTTCTTCCATTTCAAGCCCTTCCATTTTCTTTTTGATTAATTGTATAATTTAATTCTTAATTTTTTCTTATTTTTTTATTATTTCTTTATTATTTTTCCTTATTATTTTCTTGTTTTTGTTTTTTTTCTTTTGCAATTATTTTACTAAGCCAATAAGACTGTTAATGTCTTCAACGTTATGGCGTTTCATGTAGTCTTCAATTCCCTCAATTACATCAATTGTTGTATGGGGATTATTAAAATTAGCTGTTCCAACAGATACTGCTGTAGCTCCTGCTAAAATAAATTCCATTGCATCTTTTGCATTTGCAATTCCACCCATACCGATAATTGGAACCTTAACTGCATTTGCCACCTGATATACCATTCTTACGGCAACCGGCTTAATGGCCGGGCCTGATAAACCACCTGTCTTGTTAGCCAAAACAAATTTCTGTCTTTCAACATCGATTTGCATACCTGTTAATGTATTAATCAAAGATAGTGCATCTGCTCCACCGGCTTCTGCCGCTTTTGCCATTTCTGTAATATCAGTTACATTTGGGCTAAGTTTCATAATAACAGGCTGTTTAGCAACTTTCTTTACTTCCTTTGTAATAGTTTCAACAGCTTTTGGATCCTGGCCAAAAGCAATTCCACCATGTTTTACGTTTGGACAGGAAATGTTGATTTCTAACATATCCACATCTTCATGACCAAGCTTTTCTACAACGTCTATATAATCTTCTGTTGTTCTTCCACATACATTTACAATAATGTTTGTGTCATATTTCTTTAAATAAGGAATATCTCTTTTTGCAAACAAATCATAGCCTGGATTCTGAAGTCCTACTGCATTAAGCATTCCACCATAAGTTTCTGCAATTCTAGGTGTTGGATTTCCTTCCCATGGCACATTTGCCACACCTTTTGTTACTACGGCACCAAGTCTGTTTAAGTCAACAAACTCGTCATATTCTGCACCTGAACCAAAAGTTCCTGAGGCAACCATAACAGGATTCTTAAATTCTACACCTGCAATATTTACTTTTGTATTCATTATAAGTCTACCTCCTCTGCTAAAAATACCGGCCCATCTTTACAAATACGTTTGTTATTAACATTTGTGTGATGGTCTTTGTTTGTTGATTTACAAACACATGCTAAACATGCACCTATACCACATGCCATTCTTTCTTCTAATGAAAGCTGACATTCGATTTTCTTTTCAAGAGCATACTCTTTAATTGCCTTTAACATAGGTGTTGGTCCACATGCGTAAATAACCGCCCCTTCAACGTTCTGTTCTTTTATTGCATCAATAACAGTTCCTTTTGTTCCTGTGCTTCCATCTTCTGTAGCTATAAAAAGTGTACCATTGTTTTCTAATTCTTCAGTTAAAAATAATTCATTTCTATAACCGGCAACAATTTGAACTTCAGCAATATCTTTTAATTCCTTTGCTAATTCAACCATTGGTGGAATTCCGATTCCACCACCTATTAAAATAGCTTTCTTACCTGCTCTTTTTACAAATCCATTTCCTAATGGTCCAATAATGTCTATCTTATCTCCTGCTGTATAAGTTGAGAACTCTTCTGTCCCACCGCCTACAACACGATAAACCACACGAAGTGTACTCTCCTGCTTGTTTACCTCACATATACTAATTGGTCTTGGAAGTAATTTTGTCTTGTCGTTACAATACATGGAAATAAACTGTCCGGCTCTTGCCTCTTTTGCAGCTTTTGTTTTAATTACCATGCTATAAATATCTGTACCAATAGATTCCTGGCTTACTACACTTGCAGTTTCCTTTTCTCTCATTCCTATCTCCATTCTTTCCAATTCCCCATAACAAAAACAGTTTAGTTTAAGCTGTTAATTGTTATACGGTTATTTTTAATTTTTTATTGCATTAAAAAATTGAGTTAATGTCTTCAATCATATCAATCACTGCCTGTCTTGATGCGTCTGCGTAATTTTCAGCACCAAACTTAGCATACTTGTCCTGCTTATAAGCGCAGATGATTCCTCTTGATGAGTTTACAATTGCTCCTAAACCATCTTCGTTAAAATATGGCTTAAGACCTTCTGCAGTACCACCCTGTGCACCGTAACCAGGCACTAAGATGTAGCTCTTTGGCATAACCTTACGAAGAACCTTACCCATTTCAGGATATGTAGCTCCAACTACTGCTCCAATGTAGCTATAGTCGTTACCCATGTGGTCTTCACCCCATTTTGCAACCTGTTCACCAACCCATTCGTAAAGTGGTCTTCCTTCAATTAATCTGTCCTGGAATTCTCCACTTGAAGGATTTGATGTTTTTACTAAGATAAATAATCCCTTGTTTTCTTCTTTACATACATCAACGAAAGGCTTGATGCCGTCAGTTCCAAGATATGGATTAACTGTTGCAAAATCTTCATCAAATAATGAATACTTCTTGCTTCCCACCTGAACTTTTCCTAAATGTCCAACTGCATAAGCGGCTGAAGTTGAACCAATATCTCCACGCTTAACATCACCAATTACTACTAAATCTTTTTCCTTAGCATAATCAACTGTTTTCTTAAATGCCTGAAGTCCCGGCACACCAAACTGTTCATACATTGCAATCTGTGGTTTTACAGCTGGGATTAAATCATAAGTTGTATCGATAATTCCCTTGTTGTACTGCCAAATTGCTTCTGCTGCGCCCTCTAATGTTTCACCAAATTCATCAAAAGCTTTCTTTTGAATGTGTTCAGGTACATAGCTTAACATTGGATCAAGTCCAACTACTACTGGTGCATTTGTTTTTTTGATTTTGTCAACTAACTTATTAATCATCTTATATCTCCTTTATGATGTATATAATTATTGTAAAATTTTATTTATTTTCGTATACAATTTTTCCGCCAAGTATTGTAAATTCTACCTGACCGTTTACCTTGTAGCCGTTAAATGGTGTATTCTTTCCCTTTGAAGCAAATGTGTTTGCATCTATTTCGTATTCTGTGTCAGGATTAATTACTACTACATCTGCAACTGCATTTTCATTTAAAGTTCCCTTATTAGAGCCTAAAACTTTTGCAGGATTATAGCTCATCTTTGCAGCCATTTGTAATGGTGTAATATGTCCCTTTTTAACTAAGTTTGTAATTGTTAATGCAACTGATGTTTCAAGTCCAACAATTCCAAAAGGTGCATGTTCTAAATCTTTTGCTTTTTCTTCCGCACTATGTGGAGCATGGTCTGTTGAGATTACATCCATTATATCATCTGACAAACCTTTAATTAATGCTTCCATGTCTTCTCTTGCTCTAAGAGGTGGATTCATTTTAAAATTGCTGTCATTACCTGTAATATCATCTGAACACATTGAGAAATGATGTGGACAAACTTCTGCTGTAACCTTTATGCCTTCTTCTTTTGCTCTTCTTACCATCTCAACGCTGTCTTTTGTTGAGCAGTGGCATAAGTGAAGGGTTGCATTAGTTTCTTTTGCAAGCATAATGTCTCTCATCGCGATAACATCTTCTACTGCATTACTTATTCCCTTAACACCTAATTCCTGTGATTTGTCACCAAGATTAATAACTCCGCCTTCAACTAAGTTAATATCTTCGCAGTGAGCCATAACCGGTATGTTAAGTCTTGCGGCTTCTTTCATTGCCTTTCTATAAACGCCTGAATTCATTACTGATTTTCCATCTTCACTAATTGCACAAATTCCGGCATCTTTTAACTTGCTAATGTTTGTAACTTCCACACCTGCCATATTCTTTGTGACAGCACCCACAGGAAGAACATTAGTAAGTCCTACCTTCTTACTTTTGTTAATTACATATTCAACAGTTTCCACATTGTCAATTACAGGCTTTGTATTTGGCATACAGCATACTGTTGTAAAGCCACCTTTAGCAGCAGCCCTGCTTCCTGTTTCAATATCTTCTTTGTATGTAAGTCCCGGATCTCTAAAATGTACATGTAAATCGATTAATCCCGGCATCACGTAACATCCCTGTGCATCAATTACTTTGTCTGCATCACACTGAATGTTTTCTGCTTTCTTCTTAATTAAACCATCTTCAATTAAAACATCCATTACTTTGTCCATGTTTTCTGAAGGATTTAAAACTCTTCCGTTTTTAATTAAAATTGTCAAGTATACACCTCTGCTTTCAAATAAAAATCATAACTTGTAAGTTACTTTATTTTTGCCTAATTACACAAATTAAAGTATACCAAAAAAATAAGAATACGTGAAGTGCCTAGCGTACTTATTTCAAATCATTGTAAATAATTAGATTTTGATTCTAATTTTTGAAATAGTATTCGTATGCCCACTTCCACATATTCTTATATTTGTATTCTTATCTTTGTATTCTTATTTTTCTATTCTTGTCTTGGCTTTTTTGTCTTTATATTTTTATATCCATCTATTATTGCTTTTTGTGATATACACTTATCAGGTTATCTTCATGATATATAAGTTCATATTTTCCTGTTGCCAGAACTTCGTCAAACTTTTCCTTTTCTTCCTGTCCTCTTTCGTCAACAACAAGATATTCCATTTCTTTAACTTCCTTTAAATGAGTCTGATCATACACATCAAGATTTCTTGATAAATGTGGCATAAAGAATCCTGAAACTGCAACAGATGCTGTTCTCGGAACCATCTCAATACCTTTATTAATTTTTTCTATTTTAGCTTTATCTGTACTATATTTTTCACCGTAATGATTAATCCTTGGATATGTTGTTCCAAAAAACATAATGCTTGTACAAATCACAGAAATGCCAGCTACAGTTCTTGCTTTTTTATAATCCATTTCGGAAATGTTCATAATTGCCAAATACATAAATAACGCAATCACACCAAAGTTATACTGAAAACCAACATCATGTAAATATAAATATGTTGTAAAAACATTAAACACTAAAAATGGTGCCATTAAAATATATCTTGAGTATTTCTTTCCTGTTGCAAACAACATTGTCGCCATGGGAACAATCATCAAAAGTAAATACTGTATTTTGTCCATACCTGTTGCGTCAGCATTTGAAATCATCTGGGCAATTACGTATGCCGGATTTGCAATTATTGTTTTGAAAACCTGTCCTAAGCCGCCATTTGGATCTGCATATAAATTTGCAAATCTATCGTCTAGAACTCCCAGTCCATAACTGTTTACTACTGATAATGCTACCACAAAATAAATAGCTGACAAAATTATCATTATAATTCCACGTTTCTTATCCCTTCTTGAAAATAAGAAATATGCACCCACAATCATTATATATGCTGCTGCATCTTCTTTTACAAAAAATACTAATAGCATGCAGATAATTGCCAGTATGTCTTTCTTTTTCTCAACAAAATAAATTGTCAGCAATAAGAAAAATGTTAAAAAGCAATTTTCATGTATGTCGTAAAATGTTCCGCCTGCCGTAGCCGGATACAAAGCATAAATTAATGTAACTGCAACCGTAATCCAATTAGACAACTTATAGTGTCTGCATAATAACATTATTGGAATAATCGGTAATGCCACCATAATCGCCTGTATAACCTGAACAGTTATTGCACTTGGAAAAATCATGTATATTGGTAGACCTATATAAAATATAGGTGAGAAATGTACTCCAAAATGTGACAACAATGTATTTCTTTCAACTGTTGTTGTCATTTTTCCTGTCTGCTTCATGTACTCATACATCTGAGCAAAAATCCCAAAATCATAAGTTGAACTACTATATGTTTTATACCTAAAAATTGTAACTGCAGCTACAATTCCAAACAAAAGAATTCCTATTATCACAAAAAATATTTTAGCAATCTTTCCATTCAGCTTAATATAGCCAAACAATTGCATAATTTCATCTTTTATGTATAAGAACGCTAACACTGTAATAAAACACAGCATGCACATAAAACATGTGTCACCAATTTCATTATTGTTCGTTTTGCTCCACACCACTTTGTCACCTGATGTTGCACATAAGATTGCATAAATATAAACACTTATAAACATTACTATTTTTGCAATAAATTTTTCTTTATAATATATGCCTGCCATAATTGCAGTCAATACTGCAAGCAATAATATTATCATTGGAAAATTTGCTTTTGCAACACTGTCTAAACTGTTTATACTTCCAAAAGTTCCACGAAATGTAGATAGTAATCCCCAGGCGGCTATGACACTAACGAAAAAACCTTCTACTATTGCTCTTTCGTTTTTTAATTTATCCATAAAACTCCCCTCCGATTCTTAATTGCCTATCATTGTACCACATATTTGTTTATTAATAAATATACGTACTTCTAAATGTTAAATAACTGTTAAACTTTCTTTATTTGATTCAAATGTATTGAATTATATTTTGCAAGTGGTATATTATATAGTATTGAATACTACGTGAAGGAGTTTTTAAAATCTATGTTCAAAATAATTAGTGATAGTGCCTGTGATTTATCTCAGGCTTATATAGAAAAAAATAATATAGATATCGTCCCTCTATCAGTTTCTTTTGACGGAGAAAATTATTTTTTAGACGGAGTTGATATTACAAGAAACGAATGTTATCAGAGAATGGTCGACAATCCAAAAACATACCCTAAGACTTCACTACCAAGTGTGGACCTTTTTTATAAAGCTTTTGAAATGTATGTAAAAGAAGATATTCCTGTTGTCTGCTTTACTATTTCATTAATATTTAGTGGTTCGTACAATTCAGCAAGAAACGCAAAGGAACTTATTCTTGAGGAATATCCAAATGCTGAAATTCATATTATTGACTCAAAGCAAAACACCGTTACTCAGGGACTAATTGTTGACCAAATGGCAAAAATGCGTGACAACAATGTACCTTTAGAAACTGCATTAGAAAAAATCGAAAAAGTCATTGCATCTGCACGTATTTTCTTTACAGTTGGTTCACTTGATTATTTACAAATGGGCGGTCGAATCGGCAAAGTTGCAGCAGCAGCCAGCAAGATTGATGTGAAACCAGTTATAATTATGAAAGACGGGGATATTGGTCTTGGTGGCATAGGTCGTAACAGAAACAAATTAAAGAAAAAAGTATTGGAAGTTGCCGATAAATATTTAACAGAAAACGGAAAAGATAACTTTGTTATCTCAGTTGGATATGGCTATGATGCTTCTGAAGGTGTAAGTTTTATGAACCAGTTAGAAGAAACACTTAATGTAAAACTTCAAAGGGAAACTAACGTGGCAATCGGCATTGTTTCAGGTGTACATACAGGTCCTCACCCAATCGGTCTTGGAGTTGTAAAAAAATATGAGACAGTTTAAAAAATGTATTTTTATATCATCATCTTTTTTAACGCTGTATATATTAATATAATATTAAATTTGATTTTTAAAAAAAGGACAGAGTCTTATTTTAACGACTCTGTCCTTTTTCATTGTATGTCTTAATCTAATATTAATCGTATTCTATTGTACTATTTCATCATCGTCATCATTATCCTCTACAATTTCCTCCCCAACAATTTCATCGTCTACGATGTTTGCAATCTGGCCGATTGTCCATCTTTTAATTTTTCCTGAAACCGTTAAGGTTGTAATTAAATCAATCAATCCTGTTACTGCCAAAATGATTCCTGAAACCTGAATAAAGAAATCTCCCGCTGTTGTTGTGCCATTATCATTATGATCCATAGGCATCATTAAAACTGATATTCCTAAAAGAATACATATTACAGCAAAAATCATCAACGGAATCCAATGGCATCTCATCCTTTTCAGGTCTAAAGAATTCTCTACCTTCATTAATCCACTAATAATTATTATAATTGCGATGACGTATGTGATAATTGATAAAATCCAATCCATGCAACATAAAACTACTATTCCACCAATTATTAAAGCTATTGATGCAACAAGTTCATATTGATAATATTTTTTAATAGAATTTGTTCTTCTGTATTCTATAAAATATCTTATACCCATAATAAACAAAATCACTGCAAGAATTACACATGCTGTTTTAACAATTTGATTTGGATACAACCACATTAACACTCCAAGAACAATACTAATTAAGGAAAATAAAATCATTTCCCATTTTAGATTTTTTAAATAATTCATAGCATTTCTCCTATTCTTTTCTGTTGTTATAACTATTTGTTTTATAACCATATTTTCTACGCTTTTATAAAACATATTCTAACATATATTTATATCACATTAAAATGAAATTTCTGTGACATTTACCAGAAAGCAAGCTTTCGGCAAAGCCATGCATTCTTTTGCAAAGCCATGCAGCTCGATTTCACTTCGTTCCATCTCGCTGTCGGGCTTCGCCTTTTAGCTACCCTTAAAAATGCAAAGCCATGCAGCTCGATTTCACTTCGTTTCATCTCGCTGTCGGGCTTCGCCTTTTAGCTGCCCTTACAAATGCAAAGCCATGCAGCTCGATTTCACTTCGTTTCATCTCGCTGTCGGGCTGCGCCCTATATAAACAAGCAACGGAACTCTCTTTCGAAAGCAAGCTTTCGACGAGCGTCCCGTTGTTTGTTTATGCATGGCTTTGCTTACGCAAAGTAGTGTACGCCTGATTCAAAGACTTTGAGGTCTTGTTCTCCGTAGATGTTTGTTGCTACGGATGTTCCTTTACGTTCAATATGAGCCATCTTACCGAAGCATCTTCCGTCTGGGCTTGTGATACCTTCGATTGCCATATATGAACCGTTTACGTTCCATTCTTCGTCCATTGTTGGCTGTCCCTGCTGATTTACATATTGTGTTGCTACCTGACCATTTGCAAATAACTGCTCAATACATTCTTTTGGTGCTACGAAACGTCCTTCACCATGTGATGCCGGATTTACATATACACCACCAAGTTCAGCTTCCTGTAACCAAGGTGACTTGTTTGAAACAACCTTTGTGTATACCATCTTTGATACATGACGGTTAATTGTGTTGTATGTTAATGTTGGAGCGTTAATATCCTGTCCTGTAATCTTTCCATTTGGTACTAATCCTAACTTAATTAATGCCTGGAAACCATTACAAATACCAAGAGCTAAACCATCTCTTTCATTTAATAATTTATGTACAGCTTCTTCAATCTTTGCGTTTCTAAATGCTGTTGCGAAGAACTTAGCTGAGCCATCAGGTTCATCACCTGCACTAAATCCACCTGGGAACATAATAATCTGTGCCTGATTAATTGAATCTTCAAATATCTTAACAGAATCTCTAATGTCTTCTGGTGTAAGGTTCTTGAATACCTTTGTGATAACGTTTGCTCCAGCATTTTCAAATGCTTTCGCTGTATCATATTCACAGTTTGTTCCTGGGAATACAGGAATAAATACTGTTGGTTTTGCAACTCTGTTCTTGCATACATAGATACTTCCCTTATCATAAATTGGTGTATCTAATATTGTCTTATCATTATGGCTTCTTGTTGGGAATACTTTTTCTAATGGTTTCTCCCAAACCTTAAGAGCTTCATCCATTGGAATTACTTCTTCGCCATACTTAAATTCAGCTTTATCAGTTGTTTCACCTAATAATACATAACTTGCTGTTATATCACTAAGTTTGTCTGCAGGTACTTCAGCAACAATATCACCAAATGCAGGTGCGAATAAATCTGCACCAGGAATATTCCCGCTAATGCTTACACCTATTCCATTACCAAATGCCATCTTACTTACAGCAGGAATTACGCCCTTAGCGTCTAGGGCATAAGCTGAAATAATCACACCATTCTGAATCATTTCATGAATCTGATCATATAACTTCATGATTTCTTCATATACAGGCTTGTCATACTGATCTTTGCTAATTTCAAATTTAACAATCTTGTTGCCTGCTTTCTTAAATTCAGGAGTGATAATATCTTTTTCTTTTGCTACATCAACTGCAAATGAAACTAATGTTGGTGGTACATCAATATCATTAAATGTTCCTGACATACTATCTTTACCACCAATTGATGGAAGACCAAATCCCATCTGTGCATCAAATGAACCAAGAAGTGATGCAAATGGCTGACTCCAACGACGTGGATCTTCTGTCATTCTTCTAAAGTATTCCTGATATGTCATACGAATCTTCTTGTAGTCACCACCATTTGCAACAATCTTTGCAATTGAATCTACTACTGCATACATTGCTCCATGATATGGACTCCAACTTGATAAATATGGATCAAATCCATAACTCATCATTGTTACTGTATCGCATTTTCCTTTAAGCACTGGAAGTTTTGCAACCATTGCCTGTGTTTCTGTCTTCTGGTATTTTCCACCATGTGGCATAAATACTGAACCTGCACCGATTGAACCGTCGAATTTTTCAACTAATCCCTTCTGTGAACATTCATTTAAGTCAGCAAGTGTTTCTAACCATTTTTCTTTTACGTCTGCTACTTCAGGTTTCTTGAAGAAGTTTGCATCCTTTTCAGGCATATCTACTTCAACTGTTGTTTCCTGATGTGCACCGTTTGTATCTAAGAATGCACGTGAAAGATTTACAATTTCCTTTCCTCTCCATTCTAATACTAATCTAGGATCCTCTGTAACTTCTGCTACTACTGTAGCCTCTAAGTTTTCTTCATTAGCATATTCTAAGAATTTTTCTACATCAGAAGGATCAACTACTACTGCCATTCTTTCCTGTGATTCAGAAATAGCAATTTCTGTTCCATCTAAGCCTGCATATTTCTTTGGAACTTTATCTAAGTTAATATGAAGTCCGTCAGCTAACTCACCGATGGCTACTGAAACACCGCCGGCACCGAAATCATTACACTTCTTGATAATGTGACTAACTTCTTCTCTTCTAAATAATCTCTGTAATTTACGTTCTGTAGGTGCGTTACCTTTCTGTACTTCAGCACCACATGTTTCAATAGATTCTTCTGTATGAATCTTTGAAGAACCTGTTGCTCCACCACAGCCATCACGTCCTGTTCTACCACCTAAAAGTACGATAATGTCTCCTGGATCTGATGTAAGTCTCTGTACTGCACGTCTAGGAGCTGCTCCCATAACTGCACCAATTTCCATTCTCTTTGCAACATAATCAGGATGATAAATTTCTTTTACTAAACCTGTTGCAAGACCAATCTGGTTACCATATGAACTATATCCATTTGCAGCTCCCTGAACAAGTTTCTTCTGTGGAAGCTTACCACTTAATGTTTCGCTCATTGGCTTAGTAGGATCTGCTGCACCTGTTACACGCATAGCCTGATATACATATGTACGTCCTGATAATGGATCTCTAATAGCACCACCTAAACATGTTGCAGCACCACCAAATGGTTCAATTTCTGTAGGATGGTTATGTGTTTCGTTTTTGAAGTTTACTAAACATTCTTCTGTATTTCCGTCAACTTCAACAGGAACTACAATACTACATGCATTGATTTCATCTGATTTTTCCTGATCATCTAACTTGCCTTCCTTCTTTAACTTTCTCATTGCAATAAGGGCTAAATCCATAAGGCATACAAATTTGTCTTTTCTTTCTCCAAAAACATCTTTTCTTGTTTCAAGATATTCTTCATATGTTTTGACAATTGGTTCATTATAAAAACCATCATCGAACTTAACATCTGTAAGTTCTGTATTAAAAGTAGTATGACGACAATGATCTGACCAGTAAGTATCTAATACTCTGATTTCTGTCATTGATGGATCTCTGTTTTCTTCAGATTTAAAATAATTCTGAATATGTTTGAAATCCTTAAATGTCATTGCTAATCCAAGTGAATCGTAAAGTTCTTTAAGTGGAGCATCATCCATGTCCTTGAAACCATCAAAAATGATTACATCTGCCGGTTCCTCAAATTCTGTTACTAAAGTTTCAGGCTTTTCTAATCCTGTTTCTCTTGAATCTACAGGGTTGATACAATATGACTTAATCTGTTCAAACTGTTCCTCTGTAATATCTCCAACTAAAACGTATGTTGTTGCAGTTTTTATTTCAGGATTCTCATCCTCGTTTAAAAACTTAACACACTGTACAGCTGAATCAGCTCTCTGATCAAACTGTCCCGGTAAAAATTCTACACTGAAAATCTTTGATTCAGCTTCATCATAAGGAAATGTTTCTTCATAAACATCATCAACCGGTGGTTCTGAAAATACACATGTAAGAGCTTTCTTATAAGTATCTTCTGTAAGATTTTCTACATCATATCTTACTAATTCTCTTACTTCTTTTAATCCGTCAATCCCAAGATATCCCTTGATATCTTCTGTTAATTCCTTTGCTTTTACAGCATAAGGTTTCTTTTTTTCCACATAAACACGCTTAACTTTACTCATAGATTCCTCCTGATTAGTTCTATTCTGTTTTCCTTTTGTAATGTGTTAAACCACACCCGCTAGTATATCATTAATAAGAAAAAAAGTGAAGAGTGACGAATAAAGTAAAGATTTTGTGGTTATTCGGTATACTTTTACTTATTTTTCCTTTACAAATTCGGTCATATTTTTTCTAAACCACATTGGAAGTTGTGTTCGCTGACATTTAGGATTCTTCCTTGCATCTATTCCAATAGTATCAAAAAATATCTTCCACAATTCTCTATACTCATCGTTATACTGTAAGTCTTTGGTCAATGCCTCCACATCCTGTCCTTCAACAATAATCGTATCTGTTTCATGCTTGTGTACTGCTGCTTTCTTTCTTTTTGAATCATATATTATCCAATCTTCTTCCGGAAATCTGTCCTGAAAATGATTAATTATTAACGGAACCACATCGCATTTTGGTTGTATTCTACTGTAAAGGACCCCACCCTTTAATTCATCAAACCTTACAAATCCCTTAAACAAATGTGCTTCATTAACTGCCTTTCTACTTAATTCAGTAACCCGTAACACATGAGGATTCGTTAGCATTTTCGTCACTCTGGCTCCCACTGCATATCCTAATTTCAAAAACTCAAATATTTCATTACCTTTGTCATTATCAAAATGCATACAGGCTCTGTAAACCATCATGTATGCTTCAATTGAAATCTTTATTCTTATGGATTTTGCCACTCTAACAGACTTGTCTAAACTAGTATCAATTGTTATAAATTCTGAAAAAAAAGTTGCCGAATAACCCTTTCCCGGATGTATACTAACTATGCAGCCTTTGTTCATTAATACCCAGCCGTCATAAATTGCCGTCATTATCCCATCAAAAGTATCATCGCATACCAATGTTACATTTTTATTCTTCATTAAGCTTTCGCCTCCAAATCCAACAACGTCATCTGCCTGTACGTTGTATCTTCTTCAATTGAAAATAATTGCTTTCTGTCATCTGCTGCTATAGACCTTGCAATAAAATCTTTATCCAGTCTCAGTGGAAACATTGTTTTACCATTGCATGTAATAAAATATGCAGCTCTTTTCAGTACAACTCCCATACGTTTCAAACCATCAAAATCAATAACACCATATCTTCTTGCTGACATAATGCGCCTTGCAGACTTCACTCCAAGTCCCGGTACTCTTAATAATGTATAATAATCTGCTCGCATTATTTCAACAGGAAACAACTCCAAATGATTAACTGCCCAATCACATTTCGGATCTAGTACCACATTAAAATTAGGATGATTTTCATTCAGTAATTCCTTCACATTAAATCCGTAGAATCTAAGCAGCCAATCTGCCTGATATAATCTATGCTCCCTTAATAACGGATTAGGTCCAACTGGCGCCGGTGCGTCAATATTGTGATTCACATCTACAAAAGCCGAATAAAAAACTCTCTTCATCTTAAACTGTTTATACATATATTCAGTTACTGACATTAACTGATAATCAGTTTCCGGTGTTGCCCCTATAATCATCTGGGTGCTTTGTCCTGCCGGAACGAACTTTGACTGCTTCTTTCTTCCTGTTTTTGTAATCAAACTATACCCATCACCTGAAGACGGTATAAGGTTTCCTGAGCCAATCTGTATCTGTTTCATAGACATAAGCATATTCTTATGACTCTTATTCGGTGCTAATTCCTTAAGACTCTCCTTTGTAGGCAACTCCAAATTAGTACTCATTCTATCTGCAAGAAATCCTATTTTATCAATAATTTCAGGAGAGGCTCCCGGTATTGCCTTTACATGAATATATCCAAAGAAATGATGTTCGTTGCGTAATTTCCATAAAGTTTCATATACAAGCCCCATTGTAAAATCCGGACTTTTCAAAATTCCTGAACTTAAAAATAATCCTTCAATATAATTGCGTCTATAAAATTCCATGGTAAGCTTACAAACTTCATCGGGTGTAAAACTGGCTCTTGGAACATCATTTGACTTTCTGTTAATACAATACTTGCAGTCATAAATACATTCATTTGTATAAAGTATCTTAAGTAGCGATACACAACGGCCATCTGACGCAAAAGTATGACATATTCCACACGCATGAGCATCTCCCATTCCTTTTCCCTTATTGGAACGGTCAACGCCACTACTGGTACATGCAACATCGTACTTGGCCCCATCTGTTAAAATCTTCAATTTTTCAGATAAATCCATATTCTGCTGTATATTAATGTTCCTCACCTCGTTTCAATCGTCTTAAAAATTAATAGTTGCCATCAGATAAAATTAACGTTTCCTATTATCTTAAAATTAGCAGTTGACTTTTTCGAACGTTTGTTCTATCGTTATGATAACACTTTTAAAAATTAATTGCAACAGTCAAAATATGGTTATTCGAAATAATATTTAGTTTTTTGTATTTTTACATTTCAAATATGTTAAACTGTAGTTATAAATATTTTTACATAGGAGGTGTTCATTATGCCAGCACTTTACGCACATAACAAATTTGGCAAACTTGTTATTCCAAAGTTGCCTTCAACAATAAAAGAAACTGTGAGAAAGTATCCTAATGAATTTAGAATGGGATTACAGGGACCTGATTTTTTATTTTTCTATTTAACCAGAAAAGATATTACTAAGATTGGCGTTACAATGCACCACAGCGATGTGTATCCTTTTATGGAGCATGCCTCAGAAATTGTACAGGAACTGGGAATTAACAGTCCTGAGTATAGTTACATTCTGGGATTTATATGTCATTTTGCTTTGGACAACGCTTGTCATCCGTATGTAAACAGATTTATGAAGGAAACTGGTTGTGGACATGTGGAAATAGAAGGGGACTTGGAGCATTTGTTAATTACCAAAGATAGCTTCAATCCTGAAAGTTATCCTATTTACAAATTAGTCCCTGCAACGTATAAGGTAGCTATTGCCATGGATTCTTTATATAATTATGTTTCTCTTGAAGATATTTATCATAGTCTTCATATGATGAAAAAGGTGAAAAAAATATTTGTTGCTCCTAATTGTTTGAAAAGAAGCCTTTTAGACCTATCCATGCACGCAACTTTTCATTATAAGCAGTTAAAAGGACATGTGATTTTTCCTAATGCCAATATGCAATGCCGAAGAGAAAGTGAGATTTTGTGTAATATTCTATACAATTCAGTAGATGATGCTGTTAATTTAATTAACGACTTTACCATTTCCACTTTAAGTGGTAATATTTTACCTGCTGAGTTTCACAGAGATTTTAATGGAAACCACTTTTCATTTTAGGAGGACACTAATGATTAAAGATTTACCGGAAAAGTTACGACTACTTAGATCAGAAAATAAATATACTCAAAAACAATTGGCTGAACTTTTAGATGTTTCGCCTTCAATTGTTTCCGGATATGAAACAGGAGAGCGAACTCCCAGTTTGGAGAATTTAATAGCCCTTGCACAACTATATGATTGTAGTACAGACTATCTTCTTGGATTACACCATGAAGAGCCATCAATTACAATCGATGCACAAGGGCTTACCATACACCAGATTACAGTGTTACAGGATTTAATTTCTGTTATGAAAGAGTAGATTTTCTTATCTACTCTTTCATTTACTTTTTTTCTGTTTTTTTATTTTATGTAGGCGCTTTTAACTTTGCACCATTTTTTTGAGTAAACTTTTTTAGTTCCATTAAGCTTATAGGCTCTGGCTCTAAAATAATATTTTTTCTTGGATTTTAAACTTTTTATTGTAGTTCTTGTCCATTTAATATATTTTGACTTTTTACCATGGAAGTTTTTCTTTGTTGAATATTGTATCTGATAACCTTTTGCCCCGGAAACCTTTTGGAGTTTTAATTTGGCTTTTTTCTTACCGGCAGTAACTGATACTATAGGTGTTTTTGCCGGTCTGGTTACCTTTGTAACTTTTATGACAGGTGCAGCATTTAATTTGACATTTCTTGCATTATACGTTGTTGTTCTTACTTTATCAAACCAGAAATTCAAATCAACGTTTCCTCTTATACCACTTACAGTTCCTTTATCACTACACTGCCACATCTGATAAACACCTGTGTATGTTGTACCTATGTTGTTGTACTGTGCCACCCATTTAAACCAAGTTTGGTTACTTGCTACAGATTTATCAATATAGTTAGTCCACCAGTTAAGATTAGCATAAATTCCGACCTCGTATCCCTGATTATGTATTTCCGTAACAAATGTATTAATAATATCAGTTAATTTACTTTTTGATAATTTTGCCTGGTCATCTTCTTCCACGTCAAGGTAAATAGGAAAATTCAGTTTATGATTTTCAACCAATCTAAGAACATGCTTTGCTTCACTTTTTGCCTGAGAAACACTTTGAGCATAAGAATAAATATATACGCCATAAGGAATATTGTTATCTTCGCATCCTTTTACATTTTTTTCCCAATATTTGTCATCCTGACTTGTGTAATCGTCCCCAAAGCCGCATCTGATAATTGCGTAATCTACATCTGATGCAGCAACTTTTTTCCAATTAATATTTCCATTCCATTTGCTAACATCAATGCCCTTCATTGTGGCACCTTCCATTACTTTGCCGTTACCATCTACAAACTTACCGTCTGCATTTTTTGACCATGCCTTCGTAGCAGCGCTAACATCATTAATTGCAAACGTAAAAGTGGCCATAAAGCATGCCACTACAGTGAGTATTCTTACTAATCTTTTCATTGTAATCTCCTTTTGTATCTTATAATTCGTATGGTACAACCTAACTATGATACAAGTATGTGAGTCCATAGTCTCATGCTTTACAGCCACTCGGCTTTATATTCTGTTATTTATTTCAGTTAAAATTTCGTTTGCCACCTGTTCTTTTGACATAATTGGCAATTGTCTGCTTTCATTCTCTGTTATTAAAGTAACAACATTTGTGTCTGTTCCAAATCCTGCCCCTTCAACTTTAAGATTGTTAGCACAAATCATATCAAGATTTTTCTTTTTAAGCTTGTTCTTAGAATTTTCAAGCATATGCTCTGTTTCCATTGAAAAACCACAAAGGAACTGGTTCTTCTTTCTCCTTGACATTGTTCCAAGAATGTCGTCGGTTCTCTCAAGTTCAATGGCTGTTTCCCCATCATTTTTCTTGATTTTTTCATCAGCTACTGTCTTTGGTCTGTAATCAGCAACTGCTGCACTCATTATAACAATATCCTGACTGTCAAATTCTTTATCAACTGCATCAAACATTTCTTTTGCACTCTTTACATCAATAATTTTTACAAAGTCAGGCTTTTCAATATATGTTTTTCCAGTAACAAGTGTTACTTCTGCACCACGTTCCATTGCAATCTTTGCAAGGGCATAACCCATCTTACCTGTTGAGTGATTGCTGATAAATCTAACCGGATCAATGGCTTCCATTGTTGGTCCTGCAGTAATTAAAACTTTTTTTCCTGCCATATCTTTTTCCATGGCAATATTCTTCATTATATAACTTTCAAGAACTGTAGGTTCAGGCATTTTTCCTGCCCCTGTGTCTCCACAGGCTAAATATCCACTTGCCGGATCAATAACTTCGTAACCGTAATTTCTTAATTTCTCCAGATTATCCTGAACAATAGGATTTTCAAACATATTTGTATTCATCGCCGGGGAAATAACTTTGTGACACTTGCATGCCATAATTGTTGTGGTAAGCATATCATCTGCTATACCATTTGCAATCTTTCCAATAACATTGGCACTTGCAGGGGCTACCATAAATATGTCAGCCTGCTTTGCCAAAGATACGTGCTCAACGCTGAATTCAAAATTTCTGTCAAATGTATCTACTAAACATTTATTTCCTGTTAATGTTTCAAATGTAATTGGATTAATAAAGTTTGTAGCATTTTTTGTCATTATAACATGTACATTAGCGCCTTTTTTCACAAGACTGCTTGCAAGGTTAGCAATTTTGTACGCCGCAATACTTCCTGTAACTCCTAATACAACTGTTTTGTTCTTTAAAATTTTTTCCATAATAAATTCACTTTCATAAAGGAAAAATTATTTTTCTAAGTCAAATAATTTTCCATGTTTTTCGTAATTTGTTACTCTTGTAATCTTATTGTCGTCATCTACAAATACAACTTTTGGCTTGTTGTCTTTTATTTCTTCAGGTGTCATTTGTGCGTAACTCATGATAATTATTTTATCACCTAAACTTACCATGTGTGCTGCAGCACCGTTTAAACAAATCATACCTGAACCTTTTTCTCCTGCAATAACGTATGTTTCAAATCTGTTTCCATTATTTACATCTGCAATTTGAACTTTTTCGTATTCATAAATTCCTGCTGCTTCCATTAATTCTTCATCAACAGTGATACTTCCTACATAGTCAAGTTCTGATTGAACAACTGTAGCTCTGTGTATTTTACTTTTTAACATATTAACTTGCATTTTTTACCTCTTTACTTATTTATTTGTATATTTTAACTTTGTTCTCCTTCGCCACGCAGCTATAAGCCACGCTATCAGCTCGTAACACTTTGTTCTCCTTCGCCACGCAGCTATAAGCCACGCCATCAGCTCGTAACACTTCGTGTTCCTTCGTGCGTGGCTTCCTTCAACATTTCCTTAGCCACGCTATCAGCTCGTAACACTTCGTGTTCCTTCGCTGAGGGGCTGCGCCCCATACCCCGAAAATAATTTTTTCATGTTTGCAAGCAAGCTTGCACATGTAAAATTATTTTCGGGGTGCGTGGCTTAATCCAAAATCATGTTGTCGATTAATCTTGTTTTTCCGATGTATACTGCCATTGCAATAAGCATTGGTGCTTTTATTTCTTTCTGCTGCTGCATTGTAAGTCCGTTTACGGCTTTTACGTAATCAATTTTTGCCATTGGTTCTGTTTCGATGTTTTCTTTCATTTTTGCAACTACAACATCCGCGTCTTTTTCTCCTGCATCAATTAATTCTTTTGCTAATTTTACTGTTTTGCTAAGAATTAAAGCTGCTTTTCTTTCTTCTGGTAAAAGATATGTGTTTCTTGAACTTTTTGCAAGGCCGTCTTCTTCACGAACAATTGGACAACCTACTACGTTAATGTCCATGTTTAAATCCTGAACCATGTGTTTAATAATTGCAAGCTGCTGTGCATCTTTCTGTCCAAAGTATGCGTTGTCTGGCTGAACAATGTTAAATAATTTTGTTACAACTGTACATACACCTCTAAAATGAACAGGACGGCTAAGACCACATAATTCTTCTGTTAAAACTGACATATCAACATATGAACTAAAGTCATCATGATACATTTCTTCCGGTTCTGGATGGAATATTAAATCAGCTCCAAGGCTTTCGCAGAATTTACTGTCTTTTTCTAAATCTCTTGGATAGCTGTCTAAATCTTCTGTTGGTCCAAACTGCATTGGATTAACAAAAATACTTACTACTACTTTGTCATTGTTTTCTCTTGCCTTTGTAATAAGGCTTCCATGACCTTCATGTAAATATCCCATTGTAGGAACGAAACCTACTGTTTCTCCATTTTTCTTCCATTCTTTTACTAATTCTCTAACTTCTTTTATTGTACCAACAACCTTCATTTTATTAAACCTCTCTTTATATCTTCATTTACACTTTGTGTATCTTATTTTCAAACTAACCGTTTCTTAATATAATACTTTAAAAGTAATTAGTAAAGTAAGTTATGCATTACTTTTAAAATAATTTTTCTCCTTTGTGTAGGCATAGGTAAAATAGAACCTGTCTGCACTTAAATAATTAATTATTTGTTATCCTATACTTAATTTTCTATAGTAAATTAGTATAATTTATTAATTATTTCATCATCAATTTTGTATGTGTTCTCTTCGGCAGGGAAGCTCTTATCTTTTACAGCCTTGATATAATCCCTGAATGCACCTTTCATTACTTCACCTACATTTGCAAACTGACGTACAAATTTTGGAACATAATCAGTGAACATTCCAAGCATATCCTGGTAAACTAAAACCTGTCCGTCACAGCCTGCTCCTGCCCCAATTCCAATAGTTGGTATGTCAAGAATTTCTGTAACTTTTGCTGCAAGTTTTGCAGGTACTGCTTCTAAAACAACCATTGATGCACCTGCTGCCTGAACTGCTTTTGCATCTTCAATTAACTTCTTTGCTGCTGCTTCAGTTTTTCCCTGAACTTTGAAACCACCAAATGCATTAATTGACTGTGGTGTAAGACCGATATGTGCACAAACCGGAATTGATGCTTTTACAATTGCTTCGATTTGTGGTGCAACTTCCACGCCACCTTCAAGTTTTACCATATTAGCGTGACCTTCCTTCATAAGTCTGCCTGCGTTTACAACTGCATCGTAAACTGATGTCTGATATGACATAAATGGCATATCGCAAACTAAAAGAATATCTTTGATTCCTCTTGAAACTGCTGCACAATGGTGAATCATGTCTTCCATTGTTACCTGAATTGTATCTTCATATCCAAGCATTGTATTTCCAAGTGAGTCACCAACTAAAATTGTGTTTACACCAACTTCTTCCATTAACTTTGCTGTTGAGTAATCATAGCAAGTCAACATTGTAATTTTATCTCCGTCCTGTTTCTGTTTTAATAATGTATTTACTGTGTTCTTCATTTTAGAATATCCTCCATTTCACTGTAATCTCTATCTTTATTTTTATTTTTGGCAACGTCTAAAACCTGTCTTGACACTGCCTTATAAATTTCTTTGCTGTTTCCACTTAATGTTTTCAAATGTTTCAAAACTGTTGTTGTGTCATTTCGCTCAATTGGACCGGTTAATGCAGCACTGCAACCATCATTCAAACAATGTTCAACATTTCCTCTAATAATCGGGGCTAATGCAGTATCGGCTGAATCTTTGTCAAAGCCACATTCAAGTAACAACTGCTCACTTAAACTAATAAGCCCAACAACAAGATTACTTGCAATTGCCGCTGACGCATGATATTTAACTTTGTTTTCCTTGGAAATAACACAAACATTGTTTCCAAAACTTTCAAGCCATTGTTTTACAAAGTTAATTTTTTCTTCTGATCCTTCTACTGTGAAATAACTTTTTGACAACTCTTTGTAAGAACTATATTTGTCGCTCACTGCAAAGAGTGGGTGAATAGAAAATCCAAAACCACCACGTTTTGAAATATCCGAAAAGACTTCTGACGATAATGCGCCACTTGTGTGGCAAATAATTTTTCCACTTAGACTAAAATGTTTTATACTACTCCAGACCTTTTCAATTACACCGTCCGGGACCGTAATAAAAACAATCTCACTATCCTTTACTAACAATTCAACATCCGTATAACATGCCGAATTAGTAAACTTCGATGCTTCTTTTGCATCTTCTTTAAATTCACTGTAATAACCAATAACTTTTTGATTATTATCTGCTAAATATTTTCCCAGAGAAAATCCAACTTTCCCTGCTCCTATAAATCCAACTTTCATGGGCATCCCTCCTTTTAATATTTTTTGACTTATGTCAACTAAATATTATAGTTTTGGGACAATGAGTCTCATTCCTTCAAGATATAAGCTACGCTCCAATCTTTATAGTGAAAAATATTTTATTCATCAGTATAGTTTCATTTCGAATACCATCCGCGAAATAATTTAACACAATTAGGAAATTAATGCAAATCTTTTTTGGCTATTATCTAATCACATTTTTTCATTATAACAAATGCACTGTTATATATAACGTAATAAAAATTCCATTAAACTTTCCTATAACGTACTAAAGATTATCGTTTGCAACATTTCACGTAACCAGTGCGTATTGTTTCAACAACTTTTTTTGCATCAAGATATATCCACAGCCCAACGTTTTTTATCAAATAATAATTTCGATTCTTTTTAATAACTAAAAAGACATCTGTAACAATATCTTTATACTGCTACAAATGTCTTTCTATTTTTAACAATTTAATTTTCTTTGTGTTTGTACTATTTCAAAACTTTAACTTTGATTTTCTTATAAATACCGTTTTGTGCGTAAACATAAACTAAACATTTTCCTTTGCCCTTAGCCTGTGTCACACCGTTCTTTGAAACCACAGGTACTTTCGCCAACTCCTTATCATCTAAATATACTGTTAATATTCTATTGCTATTGCTATTTCCTGCAACAGCATCTACATCTAATCTGTATTTCCCTGATTTTGCAATATTGGTTTTATACTCAATAGTGGAATTAGCAGTTAGGTTACCAATATATTTTTTTCCTGCTGTGCCACCATACGGTCTTACCTTAGTTTCAACATAATCTCCATTTAACTCCTCATTGTCAATTAAATTAGACATGCTTAAAAACATGTCTCTAATGAAGCTGGTATCAACTTAGCGTTAACCTCTTTATTCACATAACACTCTTCAACTTTTTATCGTAGAGGTCTTTGTTATTTTTTATTAAAAATGTTCCATTATCTCTTCCAAACTTTTATCTAACCCTAACTTTTCTATTTCATTAAAAATAGGATTAATCACTTCTATATCTTCTTCCAAATCGTCTGCTATTTCTTCTACACTTTTTCCTCTTTTTATTTTCTTATATACCATTTCAACAAGTTTTCTGCGTTCTCCGAATTCAATTCCCTGCGATTTACCAATCTCTTTGCCAACTTCAACGCCATCATTATACGTGTTTTCCAATGTCTGCTTTTCGTTATACTCTGTCAAGAACATTTTTACCACCTCCGCCTTATTTTCCAGCAGAAATTCTCGCAACACATTTTCATTTATGCATTCGTCCACAGCCATTTTCACTGCTTCCTCGTCACTGAAATCCTTACCGGAATACTTACTGATATACTCTCTCATCCTACTTGTTAGTATAACATATTCCTTTAAAATCACATCTACGCTAAATATGTCCTTTTTTTATATTCAAAAACATATCTAACGTAGATGTGATTTATTAATTTACTTTATTATTTTCAATTTATTTATCAGTAAACTCTTTGACCATATCAATAATTTCTTTACCTTTATTTTCTTTAATAGAATATTTCTTATTCGATATACTACATTCTTCATTGGAAATTACTATAATGCTAATTGAAGAATTTTTTCTAAAGATATCTATATTATATAACCAACCACTAGCATCTTCCGAAACTTTCTTTTTTATCTTGGTATTAGTTAATTTATTATATAACTTATCTGTTTGTTCTTTCGTCAACTCCGTTACATTTCCGTTATTACCATCTGTAACTAAAATTTTTGTAATTTCTTCTTTGGGAATAGATAACATTTTCTGCGTCGATGATGACTTTACGATAATAATTGATACAACAACCATTACTAATACCAAAGGAATAATCACAATGCATACTTTTTTTTTCATAATTTCTCCTTTACTTACTTTATATTTACAGTAACATAATTCCAACTGCCTTTACATTTTCCCCAAACAAAACGTGTAGGTGAGTTTGTCCAACCATCTGCTATACGAATGTACGTTTCATACCTATCTCCATACCAATGTTCATAAATGTACTGCTTATATCCTAGTGCTACAACCGAATGATCATTATACTTGTAATGATCGTGAACTATCAAGTGACACGGTCTACCATTGTTAATCTCACTCACAATTTTTCTTCCGCTATTTGTACCACTATGAAATTTAACTGTATAATTATTTACTCCCACTAAATCAAAAAATTTGCTATATCCCGTTGCAACATTTTTATCTAATGTCCCTCCTTTTGATTTACATTTCATATAATCACGCAACTTTGTAAATGTTGTTTTCCAATTAGACTTATAATAAAGTTTTTTATATTTTTTGCTATCTCTTTTATACCAGTATAGCATAATATTAGTAGCTGCTGTTGGTGCACATACTCCACCACTTTGCAATTCAGACATAATCTTATACGTTATATTATACCCCTTAACATTTTTAGAGCTTGAAGAATCATAACCACTTTCATACTTTCCTGGATTTGTAATAAACCCATCGCCTGAATTATCAGGTGGTGACGATAATGACACTTTATCTACTTCACTCTCCATTCTGCACATTTCTTTTTCTGATATTTTCTCTATGTTATTGTTAGAAACATCTACTAATACCTTTTCATCTTTATTATCATTGCCTCCTATTGCATAACTCATACCGCCTAGATAATAAACTTTCTGTTTTTTCTTTTTTACATCAAAATTTTCTTCAACTTTCTCTGATGCATTATCCAAAAACAATTCATCTCCAAATTCAATAATATTATTATTTTCTTCAGAACTAGCTATTATATATCCTTCTATTTGTTTATTCTTTTTAACATTATATAAATATGCACTCACCTTCTGATTTGAGTCGAATAATACTTTTTTTAAAACAAGTTCAGAATCTTTCCACTCTTTTTTATTTTTTCTTAACACATTAAACTGATACTCGACATTATCTTGGACACTAGCAATACTATCTTCCTGTTTGCTCATTGCAACTATGCTCCCCTCCGATAACTCTGTTATCCCCAATATCATCAACATTATAGTTGCAATAATTATTTTACAAATTTTCTTACTCATACATTCCTCTCCTTTAATTTAATTTTCTTTAATATTATCATTTTGAAATATTTGTGTCAATAATCACTTTACTTACTTATGTATTTACATTAGTGTGTATGTATATTAAAATGTATACTATACATTTTAATTTAGGAGCACTTGTATGAATATTCGAGATAACTTTAAAAAGGGGTATGTCGAAATGCTTATATTGAATTTTCTTTCAGAAAAGGATTTATATGGGTATGAAATGACACAATTGGTAATAGAACGTGGGGGCGGATATATAAAAATTCCAGAGGGTTCTCTTTATCCAACTTTATATAAACTTGAGGACAAGCATATGATTTCATCATATCAAAAACAAGTTGGTAAGCGTCTAAAACGAATATATTACCACCTTGAAGATCAGGGAGCAGAATATCTTTGCGAACTAATTAAGGAATACTATGCTGTTAATGATTGCATAACAAAAATTTTAGAATTTTCAAAAGGAGCAAAAGTTGAAAACGATGTTGAGTAATACAAAAAAAGTATATATTAAAAATCTCAAAAAAGAATTAAAAATCTCATCTAAATATAAGAGAAATCTATTAAACGATTTAGAAGTTAATGTTAAAAGTTATATGGTTGAACATCCTGAAACTACTTATAACGATTTAGTTGAAATTTTTGGAACACCAGAAGATGTTTCAGAGTCATTTTATGAATCTCTTAGTTCCAACGAAATAAGAAAACAGCAAAAGTTGAAAAAACACATCATTATTATTGCTGTTACAGTTAGTATAATATGTGTTTTTTCTTTTATGCATTACTATCAAAACCTAAACAAAAATTTACCATCCTACACCATTGAGACAATTGATGAATCTTAAAACAAACGATAATAATTAGGAGGGACTTATGAAAAAATCATTTATTTTACTATCACTGATGGTACTATGCGGTGTACTATCTTATACCAATACTTTCGCAAAAGATGTTTATAATTCTTCTTTTTACAGTAAAACTACTGTTCTTCATGAAGATGGTTACATAGTTGCGGAAATAATTACAAACACATCTAAAAGTATAGCTCCGCATTCAGTATCTAAATTTAAAACTGCAACCAAAAAGCTTTCTTACTATACATCCTCAAATAAATTGTTATGGACAATACATTTATCTGGAACCTTCAGTTACAATGGTTCTTCATCTAGTTGTACTAAAGCATCATGTTCTATTAGCAATTTAAACTCTAACTGGTCTGTAAAATCTAAATCGGTTACAAGCTCAAAAAATATTGCCCGTGCCAAAATAACTATGCATCAAAAAGGTGGTGGTAATTTAAGCAAAGAGCTCACCTTAGCATGCGACAAAAATGGTAAATTAAAGTAATTCAAAAATCTCTTTGGTGTTTTATGTTAAACCACTAATAATCCATACTATGGATATATTAGTGGTTTTTATATACACTATTCTTCTAACTCTCTAACACATTTATATATTTTTTAAATACAATAAAAGAGCCACTGAAAAACTTCAATGACTCTTTCATACATTTCATTTCTTGTTTATTTTTTTGTTGTTTCAGCTGCCTTTGTTGTTTCTGTTGAAGCTGCTGTTGTAGAAGCTGCTGTTGTTGTTTCAACTGTTGTAGTTGGAGCTGAGCCCTTCTTTGTCTTAACATTTTCACATATGATATCTCTAACCTTCATTAATAAAATATTAAGTTTAAGAGTATCTTTTACTGTTGATTCTCCGTAGTTCTTTGCTAATGTCTTAACATCTGCTCCGTAGTATTTCTTAGCATATGCATCGCCTTCGCTCTTGTAAATCTTGTCTCCATCAAGACCTTCTTCTTTAGCAATAGCGTAAATTACCATTCTACTCTTGATAGCTTCTTTTGACTGCTTATGCCAATCACTTTCTGACATGCTGCATGCTTCTAAGTATGTCTTAATGTCTTTAATACCGTATGATGAATACTGAGCTACAATCTGTGATTCAGCCTGTGATTCGTACTGTGTTAACTGTTCCTTATTGTATTCTGAAACCTTACAGTCAGCAACATAATCCTGCCATAAGCCGTTCATAATCTTGTTGTACTTTAATTCTTTTTTCTGATATTCTTTGTAAGCCTTAACTGTTGTCAACTTGTCTGATGAATAGTTTGTCTTAACAAATTCGTCATTTAATTCAGGTGGGTTTGTTTTCTGTAAAGCTGTAATCTTGTATGTAAACCATACTGACTTACCAGCCAACTTAACTTTCTTACTATTAACTGTTGTCGTTCCTGTGTAGTTTGAAGGGAAATTTAACTTCTTAGTAAATGTATCTCCAACCTTGTGTCCTTTAAGTGCATCAACAAAACCATCAATCATCTTGCTTCCACCAACTGTCTTAGCTGACATATCTGCTACCTGATCTGTTGCTGAGCCACCGTCAAATGCTACCTTCTTACCTTTTGATTCAATCTTTCCTGTATAATTAAATACTACAGATGAATCCTTCTTAACAGAACCTTTTTTAATCTTTTCTGTTGTCTTATGTGATGATAAATCCTGATCAATTGTCTGCTGTAATTCACTGTCTGTAACCTTAATATCATCTTCGTAAGCTGTTAATCCTTTGTATTCAGCTAACTTAATTGAGCCTAAATCTGTCTTTACTGTTCCTGATGTTGTGCTACCACAACCTACAAGACCTAATGCCATAGTTGCTGATAATGCAACTGCTAAAATCTTCTTATACATCTTATATTTTTTCTCCTCTTCTATTTTTTGTGTTAAAAGCAAAATCAGTCGTACGCCCTAACACGCATACAACTGATTCTATCACAATAACCTTATTATTTAAAGTCTATTTTCAAAAAACGTTTTAATTCACAAAATTATCACACTTTTTTACTTTTGAAATTAGGAAGTTCTATTTAAACTTATATCCCCTTTTACCTGATAATCTGTATAAAACTATTTTCAAAATAATTTCCAAACAAAATTTTAAACTAATTTCTTGCCTGTAATCTTTTCATAACCTTCTAAATAAATAGCAATTGTTTTATCTTCTACTTCTTTTGGAAGTGTCCAGTTATGATTGTCGTTTGCTTTTAACCAGTCACGTGCAAACTGTTTGTCAAATGATGGCTGACCATGTCCAGGTTCATAAACATCTGCAGGCCAGAATCTTGAGCTGTCAGGTGTAAGCATTTCATCACCGATTACGATGTTTCCATTTTCATCAAGACCAAATTCAAACTTTGTATCTGCAATAATAATTCCACGTTCTAATGCATAGTCTGCACACTTCTTATAAAGAGCAATTGTATATTCTTTTAATTTTGCAGCATATTCTTCACCCTTACCTGGGAACTGTTTTTCTAAAACTTTAATGCTTTCTTCATAAGAAATATTTTCATCATGATCACCAATTTCTGCCTTTGTTGAAGGTGTGTAAATTGGTTCAGGAAGCTTATCTGATTCTTTTAAGCCCTCAGGAAGTTTGATTCCGCAAACTGTTCCATTTTCCTGATAGCTTGCCCAACCGCTACCTGTAATATATCCACGAACGATACATTCGATTGGAAGCATTTCAAGTTTCTTACACATCATGCTGTTTCCATCAAATTTTGGCTGTCTGAAAAATTCAGGCATATCGTTTACGTCTACTGAAATCATGTGGTTAGGAACGATATCTTCTGTCATGTCAAACCAGAACTTTGACATCTGTGTAAGAACTGTACCCTTCTTTTCAATTACATTTTTTAAAATTACATCAAAGCAACTAATTCTGTCAGTTGCTACCATAATTAAGCTGTCTCCGTTGTCATAGATTTCTCTTACTTTTCCTTCTTTAATTGGCTTCATCTTTTTCCTCTCCTTTACACTCTCATTCGCCGAAGGTAACTATTGTCGAAAGCACGCTCCCGCTGCCAAACACTGGTAGCAGTTCTATCAAGCCAGCTACGCTGCCTTAATGAACCGACCGCGTTAGAGCACTTTCTCCAATAGCTTACCTTTGGATTTACACGTTTATTTCTGCACTTAATCCTAAGATGTCTTTATTTGCATCTAAGATTGGATTTATTTCTTCTGCTAAGAATTCATCTACCTGTTCAGGTGAACGTCCTACATACTTGCTTGGATCCATTGTTTTCTGAAGATCTTCAAGTGACATATTAAATGCGTCATCATTTGCAATAAGTTCAAGTAAGTTGTTATCAAGACCTTTCTGCTTAACGTTTGCTCCGGCTTCCATTGAAAGTTCACGAATCTTTTCGTGTAATTCCTGTCTGTCCCCGCCAGCTTTTACAGCATCCATCATAATATTTTCTGTTGCCATAAATGGAAGTTCGCTCATAAGTCTCTTTTCAATAACCTTATCGTATACAACCAAACCGTCTACTACGTTAAGATATAAATCTAAAATTCCATCAATTGCAAGGAATGATTCAGGCACGCTAAGTCTCTTGTTTGCTGAGTCATCTAATGTTCTTTCAAACCACTGTGTAGCTGATGTAATGGCTGGATTTAATGCTGTAACCATTACATAATTTGCAAGTGATGCAATTCTTTCGCTTCTCATAGGATTTCTCTTGTAAGCCATTGCTGATGAACCAATCTGATTCTTTTCAAATGGTTCTTCAATTTCCTTTAAGTGCTGTAATAATCTAATGTCATTAGAGAATTTGTGGGCACTTGCTGCAATACCTGCTAAGATGTTAAGCACTCTTGTATCCATCTTTCTTGAATATGTCTGACCTGATACAGGGAAGCACTTATCAAATCCCATTTTGTTTGCAATTTTCTTTTCAAGTTCTTTGATTTTTTCATGATCACCTTCGAAAAGTTCTAAGAAACTAGCCTGTGTTCCTGTAGTTCCCTTACTTCCAAGAAGCATCATGTTATCTAAAATATAATCTAAATCATCTAAATCTAATTTTAATTCCATAAGCCATAATGTAGCTCTTTTACCTACTGTTGTTGGCTGAGCAGGCTGGAAATGTGTAAATGCTAAAGTTGGCTGTGATTTATACTTGTCAGCAAACTTTGCAAGTTCATTTATAACATTAATTAATTTCTTACGAACTAACTTAAGACCTTCTGTCATAATGATAATATCAGTGTTATCCCCAACGTAACATGATGTTGCACCAAGATGAATAATACCTTTTGCCTTTGGGCACTGCTGTCCGTAAGCATAAACGTGTGACATTACATCGTGACGAACTAATTTTTCTCTTTCTTTTGCAACATCATAATTAATGTCTTCAGCGTGAGCTTTTAATTCATCAATCTGTTCCTGTGTAATGTTAAGTCCAAGTTCCATCTCTGATTCAGCAAGTGCAATCCATAACTTTCTCCATGTTTTAAACTTCATGTCAGGTGAAAAAATGTACTGCATTTCCTTACTTGCGTATCTTTCTGACAATGGGCTGTTATATCTGTCGTTCATAAAAACCTCCTTGATTTTTAAATAGTTTGTATATATTAAATTTCTTTAATACCGAATAAATATTTGTCTGTGCCGGCTGATTTACAAATCAGCTTAAGCCTTATATTTTAGTAAATATATTTTATTTCTTATATTCACCACGAATATCTTCCTTAGGTGGTTCAAGGGGATATTTTCCTGTAAAACATCCCATACATATTTCCTGTCCTCTTGAAAGTTCCTTCAAGCGTTCCACTTTAAGGTAACCTAAAGAATCTGCTCCAATAACATCATTGATTTCTTCAACTGTTCTGTTATGAGCTATTAACTGTTCCTTAGAAGGAATATCTGTTCCAAAATAACATTCGCTAATAAATGGTGGAGAGCTTATTCTCATATGTACTTCTGTAGCACCTGCTTCTCTTACCATCTGTACAATTCTATCACTTGTAGTTCCTCGTACAATTGAGTCATCAATCATAATAACTCTCTTGCCCTTAACTACTTCTTTTAACACGTTAAGTTTTACACGAACACTTGACTCACGACTCTTTTGCTGTGGCTTAATAAATGTTCTTCCAACATAACTGTTCTTTACAAAAGCTGTTCCGTAAGGAATTCCTGCCTGCATTGCATATCCCATTGCAGCAACATTACCTGATTCAGGTACACCTACAACAATATCAGCATCTACAGGGCTGTCCATTGCTAAAAATTTACCTGCCATAATTCTTGAATCGTAAACACTTACTCCATCAAAGTAACTGTCAGGTCTTGCAAAATAAATATATTCAAATATGCATCTTGCCTGATCTTCCGGCTTAACACAAAGTGATTTGTCTGACTTAATACCGTTTTCGTCGATAGTTACAACTTCTCCCGGTTCTACATCTCTAACAAATTCTGCATCAATTGTGTCAAGTGCACAGGACTCAGATGCCAAGATATAAGCATTGTCTCTTTTTCCAATACATAATGGCTTAAATCCGTATGGATCTCTGGCGCCGATTAATTTTCTTGGACTTGAAACTACCAATGCATATGCACCTTTTAATTTTTTCATTGCATTTACAACTGCTTCTTCTGCTGTTTTACTTTTGATTCTTTCTCTTGCTACTAAATAAGCAATAACTTCAGAATCAATAGTAGTCTGGAAAATAGCACCTGTATAAGCTAACTCATCTCTAAGTTCATTAGCGTTAATTAAGTTACCATTATGTGCCATCATTAATGTACCTTTTACATAATTAATAACTAATGGCTGTGCGTTGCTAATTACACTGTCTCCGGCTGTAGAATATCTAACATGTCCTACACCGATATTGCCCTTTAGACTTTGAATCTTTTCCTGATCAAACACTTCATTTACAAGGCCCATTCCCTTATATAAGTCTACTTTTCTTGGACCACTGGTATCTGATACAGCAATACCACAACTTTCCTGTCCTCTGTGCTGTAGTGCAAAAAGACCATAGTATATGGAAGAAGCCACGTCATTTCCGTCAAAGTCATACATTCCAAACACACCACATTCTTCGTGTAATGCATCAGGTTCCCAACTCATACTTACATCTCTCTGATTCATTATAATCTCCCTTGAAAATAAAAAAATGAAGGTAAAAATGAAAACATATATTATATGTATTTTTTCATTTTCCTCCTTCATATTAAAATTCGCTATTGTGACATTTAGAAAAAAACGCCACGCGTACATTATAAAACGAAGAAAAGAGAAAATCAACACAGATTTTCTCTTTCCGACACTTTATTACTTTATTTAACTAAATAAGTTCTTTTAATAATTTGTTTACAACACCTGGATTTGCTTTGCCCTGTGTTGCCTTCATTGTCTGACCAACTAAAGCTCCAATAGCTTTTCCTTTTCCTGAACGGACATCCTCTACTGCCTTAGGATTTTCTTCGATTACTTTTTTAACGATTTCTCTTAAAGCATCCTCGTCATTATCCTGTTTCATACCATGTTCTTCAACATATTTTTCAGGATCAACATCTGACTTGAACATTTCTTCAAAGACTTCCTTAGCAGCACCACGGTTAATTACGCTATCTTCAATTAACTTAATTAATTTTGAAAGGTTGGCTGCTGAGAACTTAATCTGGTCAGGATCAATTGACTCTTCCTTGCAAAGTCTCATTGTTTCACCCATAATCCAGTTACTAACTTCTTTTGGTTTATTTCCAAGAGCAACTGTCTCTTCAAATAAATCTGCAAGTGGCTTGTACTGTGTAATAATATCTGCGTCATATTCAGGAAGTTCAAATTCCTCAATGTATCTTGCCATCTTTTCGTCTCTAAATTCAGGCTCACGTGATTTTACTTCCTGTAACCATTCTTCACTGATTATAACAGGTACTAAATCAGGATCAGGGAAGTATCTGTAATCCTGTGCATCTTCTTTTGAACGCATAGCGTAAGAATACTCTTTTGTATCATCCCAACGTCTTGTTTCCTGAATTACTTCCTTACCAGCTTCTATTAAGTCAATCTGTCTTTCTCTTTCGTTTTCTATAGCTCTTGCAATTGCCTTAAATGAGTTAAGGTTCTTCATTTCAGTTCTTGTACCAAATTCACTGGCACCAACTTCTCTTACTGAAAGGTTTACGTCAGCTCTCATTGAGCCTTCGTTAAGCTTACAGTCAGAAGCTCCAAGGTACTGAATAATCATACGCAATTTTTCAAGATATGCTACTACTTCGTCAGCACTTCTCATGTCAGGTTCTGACACGATTTCAATAAGTGGCACACCTGAACGGTTTAAGTCCACTAATGAACAATCGTAAAAGTCATCATGGACTAACTTACCTGCATCTTCTTCCATATGAATTTCATGAATTCTAACCTGCTTTTTCTCACCATCATCACCTTTGATTTCAACATATCCATTAGTACAAATTGGTTTGTATAACTGTGAAATCTGATAGTTCTGTGGATTGTCAGGATAAAAATAATTCTTTCTATCAAACTTCCCGTTTCTTGTAATGTCGCAGTTTGTAGCAAGTCCAACTGCCATTGCATATTCTACTACCTGTTTATTTAATACAGGAAGTGAACCCGGCATACCTGTACAAACAGGGCATGTATGTGTATTTGGTGCTCCACCAAACTCTGTTGAACAGGAGCAGAAAATTTTTGTTTTTGTTGCTAATTCCACATGAACTTCAAGTCCTATGACTGTCTCGTACGCTTTTTCCATTGCTGCTCCTCCTAATCTCTGTTCTTTGCTACTTTGCATCTTTCATAGTCTCTTGACTGTTCATATGCATAAGCTGCTCTGATAATATTATTTTCTTTGAAACAATCTCCAATAATCTGCATGCCAATTGGAAGTCCCTTACTGTCTGTTCCACAAGGAACACTGATTCCCGGAAGCCCTGCTAAGTTTACTGAAATTGTATAAATGTCACCTAGATACATCTGAATTGGATCCGATAAGCTCTCACCAAGTTTTGGTGCTGTTGTTGGAGCTGCAGGTCCAATAATAACATCATATTTTGCAAAAGCTTCATCAAATGCCTTCTTAATTAAAGCCTTTGTTCTTAATGCTTTTAGATAATATGCATCATAATATCCTGAACTTAATACGAAAGAACCAAGCATAATACGTCTCTTAACTTCCGCACCAAAGCCTTCGGAACGTGTTTTCTTGTACATGTTGTGTAGTCCTTCGTACTCAGGTGTACGATAACCGTATTTTACACCATCAAATCTTGCAAGGTTTGAGCTTGCTTCTGCTGCTGCGATAACGTAATATGCAGGAATTGCATAATCTATTAAATCTAAGTCAAATTCTTCAACAACAGCTCCCTTTTCTTCAAGAACTTTTACACCATTAAGAATTGCTTCTTTAACTTCGCTGTTAAGACCTTCACCAAAATAGCCCTTTGGAATACCAATCTTTAAACCTTTTACATCATCTACCAAGGCACTTGTAAAATCATATGATTCTCTTTTTACTGATGTAGAATCTTTTGGATCATAGCTTGCTATTGTCTCTAAAATTGTTGCACAGTCTGTAACATCCTTTGCAACTGGTCCAATCTGATCAAGTGATGAACCGTAAGCAATAAGACCGTATCTTGATACTGTACCATATGTTGGCTTAATACCTGTTACACCACAAAATGAACTTGGCTGTCTAATTGATCCACCTGTGTCTGAACCAAGGGCATATGAACATTCTTCTGCTGCAACGGCTGCACAGCTACCACCTGATGAACCACCTGGTACATGTTCATTGTTCCAAGGATTTTTTGTTACCCCGTAATGAGAAGTTTCTGTTGTACTACCCATTGCGAACTCATCCATATTAGTCTTTCCTATTATAATGGCTCCTGCTTTTTCCAAATTCAAAACAGCCTCAGCTGTGTATGTTGGATTAAAGTTTTCTAATATTTTTGAACTACATGTTGTTAAGACTCCTTCTGTACACATGTTGTCCTTTATTGCCACAGGCACACCTGCTAAAGGTCCTGTAAGCTCTCCTGCATCTATTTTTGCCTGAACTTCCTTTGCTTTAGCCAATACTTTTTCTTTTTCTAATACAGTCACATAACTGTTTATATCGCTTTCCACTGCTTCAATCTGTGCAAAAGCATCAAGAACGGCATCTTCAACTTTCACTTCACCGCTTTTGATTTTTTTACCTAATTGAACAGCTGTAAGATTCATTAAACTCATATTTGTTCCTTTCGATAAATTGTAATAACTATTCTAAAACTTATTTATTAAATAATTTTTATTATCTTCCTTATTATTAATCAAATGTTTTTGGTACAACAAATGCGCCATTTTTTTCTTCCGGTGCATTCTTTAATATATTCTCCCTGTCATCACCATTAGTTACAACATCTTCTCTGAAAACATTGTTTACAGGGAATACGTGACTCATAGGTTCAACGTTGCTTGTATCAAGTTCATTAAGTTTGTCAATGTAATCAAGCATTTTTCCCATATCTTCTTTTGCTTTTTCTTTTTCCTCGTCGGACAATTCAAGCTTCGCTAAAATACCAACATATTCAATTGTTTCGTCTGAAATAACGTTAGCCATTGAAACCTCCTTCTATTTTAATACCTCTGTTTTGGGTAAAATTTACATATAGTCTATATTTTACATAAAAACAATGCAAAAATCAATTAGCTACAAAATATAACTAATATTCTTCACAATATACTTAAAAAATATTTCCATTAAGTGTTATTATCACTACTATTGACTTTTTATTACAACTATCTTATACTTTTTTTGTTATTTATTTATACCTATTTAATATTGATTATTTCCTATTATAATACGTTTAAAAAAATAACATTTGACTTAAGCAAAATTACTTAATATTTTTTCATCAGGTGTTTGCAAATATTTATATATCTGCAAACCCTTTTAATGCTGTCAAAAAACAATTTAATATTTTTATAACACGAAAGGATTTATAGCATATGAAAAGTTTTCTTAAAAACATGTCTGATAGAGATGTAAAGATACTGATTTACGCTGTTTTTGCAATAACAACTGTTTTCTTTGCCTCAACACTATCACTTCCGTATGTACTTGATGAAACAGGTACAGTTGCCAATACAGCTTTTATGGCAGGAGATGATTGGAGTTTTTGTGTACAAACAATGGGAGGTTTTTATTACAAATATGCATTCTCTGCATTATATTATCCTATTTATATTGCATTCAGAAGCAATCCCGTTTATATGTACAAGGCAATGATATCATTTAACATGCTTATTATGAGCTTTATACCTGTTATTTCATATCATATTTGCAGAAAACATTTAAAAATGGAATCAAAAATACAGGCATTATTAATATCCGTACCAGCTGTTGGTATTTCTTCAATTTGGTTATATGCAATGTATGCCCGTTGTGATGTTATGCTTATATTTTTACCATGGCCAATTTTACTTGTAATATTAGAATTATCTTCAACAACAAGTAAGGCCGTTAGAAATACTCTTTCAGCAGTGTTGGCATTTGTGACAGTATATGCTTATATGACACATACAAGGGGTGTCGTTTTAATTATTGCGGCATTTATGACTGTAGTTTTAATTTCTGCAGTTTACAAACACAAAACAGTTAATTATTTTATATACGTTCCTGTCTCAGGAGTTTTAATGGTTATTGACAAATTCCTGGCCGCTTTCTTTAAAAATGGCGTTTATGGAATTTATGGTACAAGACATGGTAGCATTGATGTAATCGACATGGAAACTCTTGGCAAGTTATTTACACTTAAGGGCATGTTAATCGAACTTAAATTAGTTGCCGGCTGGTTATTTAACCTTTTTGCCTCAACTATGGGACTTGTTATCATTGGCTTCTTTGCAGCATTAATAATATTATTTATTAATTTGAAAAAAGCTAACAGAGGCAAAAATATAAGTGAAACTATTTTATCTTTATTTTCCGCTTTATGCTTAATGGGAACTTTTGCGCTGGGAGCATTATTCTTCTTCCCAAGTGCATACGAACTATTTACAGGAGTTGAACTTAAACGAGCTGACCGTATTGTTTTCGGCCGTTACACAGTTGGTGCTGTGGGACTTATAGTTTTAGTTGCCCTTTATTCTTTAGTTATAAAGAAGGGAATTATTATTAAGTGGAAGGCTAAAGTTTTAGCTGTAGTGTCTTACGTTTTAGTATTTGTTTATTTTATAAAGAAAGTTAGTCCTGTTTTGGCTACTGTTCCAAAAACAAATACAAGATACTTCATTTCATTAACAAAGTTCTTCAACGTGGAAGACGGAATCACAACCGGTACTTACCCACAGATGCCGGAAGCTTTCACAAAAGCAGGCTTCCTATCATTAGGTTTGTTACTTGTAATATTAATACTTACAAGTATTAACAAAATACAGGTTATTTACAGCGCTACTGTTTTAATATTTGTTCTCTCTGCTCTTAACTACAGATATGTAACTTCAGAAGTTAGAGGTGGACGTGATGAATTAGTATATGAAAGAACTCACAACATCATTGACTATATTGCAGAAATTGATGAAAAAACAAACGTGTCAGAAAAATATCCTGATATTTTCTTCCACAATAGTGGATATTTGGTTAAAACATATCAATTTGGTCTTCCACAGTTTAATATAGGAACATTAAAATATTTACGTGACGACAAGAAGCAGAAGGAATTTATTGTTATATGTGATAAAGCCAGTGTTAATATTGCTATTGAGAACGCTAATGATATTTACGGCGACAATGATAAGTTCTATACTTTTAATACATTTAAGAATATTGTAGGTGTTCCTGATACAATTTTTGTAAAAGGAAAAAATTTAGCTAAATTTTTAAAGAGCAAAGGTTACGCTCTTTCAGAATATAAGGTACAATAGATTTAAAGTACAGTAGAATATAACAATACAGTAAGGAGATTTGAAATGAAATTAATTATTCAGGTACCATGTTATAACGAAGCAGAGACTCTGGAAATTGCGCTTAATGATTTACCAAAGCACATTGACGGAATTGATGAGATTGAATACCTCATTATTAATGACGGTAGTGCCGATAACACTGTGGAAGTTGCAAAAAAATGGGGTGTTCACTATGTAGTAAACTTTAAACAGAACAAGGGCTTAGCCAAAGGATTTATGGCAGGTCTTGATGCATGTTTGCGAAACGGTGCAGATATTATCGTTAATACTGATGCCGACAACCAGTATAACGGTGATGACATTGAAAAATTAGTAAGACCTATTTTAGATGAAAAGGCAGATATTGTTATTGGTGAAAGACCTATTGATAACACAGCTCACTTTTCTCCTCTTAAGAAGAAATTACAACACTTTGGAAGCTGGACTGTTCGTGTAGCTTCTAAATCAGACATACCTGATGCTCCAAGTGGTTTTAGAGCATACAGCAGAGAAGCTGCTTTAAGATTAAATGTTGTAAATGAATACACATACACACTTGAAACTATTGTCCAGGCAGGAAGAACTAAGATGGCAATGACATCTGTTCCTATTAGAACAAACCCTGAACTTAGAAAATCACGTTTGTTCAGCAGTATGTTTGGATATGTAAAAAGATCTATGGTAACTATTGTCCGTTCATTTATGATGTACAAGCCATTAAAATTCTTTGGAATCATTGGAGGCATCCTTTTCGCATTAGGACTTGCACTTGGAATCAGATTCCTTGTATATTATGGCATGGGTGCAGGTAGCGGACATGTTCAGTCACTTATTTTAGCAAGCACATTTTTACTTATGGGTGTACAAACATTTATTATTGCACTCCAGGCAGACATTATTGCTGCTAACCGCAAGATTTTAGAAGATGTTCAGTACCATGTAAGAAAAATCGACTATGATAATGATGCTAAAAACAAAGAAGACAAAGAAAGCAAATAGGAGTAATCATGAGAGATATAACAATTGCTATTACAGCAGCAAGCTACAGCGGCAACAAAGGTGCCGCTGCTATGCTACAAAGTTCAATTAAACAGTTACACGATGTTTACGGAGACAGACTAAATATTAACTTAATGTCTGTTTATCCGGGCGAGGACAAGAAACAATTACCTTTTGACTTTATTAATATTACAAGCACAAAACCGGAACAGCTTTTATTTGTAGCTTTTCCACTTGCTATACTCTATAAGCTTTTTAAATGGTGTCCACCTATTAAAAAGCTTCTTTTAAAAAACAAAATATTAAAAACTTACACAAACACAGACCTAGTTGTTGACGAAGCAGGTATTTCTTTTGTTGACAGTCGTGGTTTTGTAATGAATACTTACGCTTTTGTTTGTGCAGCAGTTCCACTTTTAGTTGGCACTCCTGTTGTTAAGTATTCACAGGCTTTAGGTACATTTAAGAATCCTTATAACAAATTCCTAGCAAAATGGATTCTTCCAAAGCTTAAGCTTGTTTGCGCCAGAGGTCAGAAAACATACGATAACCTTATGGGTATCGGCGTAAAAGACAATGTTAAGTTATGTGCTGACGGTGCTTTCTCAATGGAAGACAGCGAATACTGGAACAACGAAATCAACAGAATCTGTAGCGAAGACAGTTTTTACAATGACAATGTTGTTGGTCTTTCAATTAGTTCTGTAGTTGAGAAGAAATGCGAAAAAATGGGTATTCCTTACAAGGATACAATGGTTTCCTTTGTAAACTACTTAAACGAAAGCGGTTATAACGTAATTCTTATTGCAAACGCAGCAAGAATTAACAGTGAAAAGTCAAGAAACAACGACCTTATGGTTGGAGATGCAATTTATAACGACGTTTCTAACAAAGACAAAGTTCGTTGGTACCATGAAGAAATGGATGCAGAACAGATTAGAGCTTTCATTGGAAAATGTAGATTTTTAGTTGCTTCAAGATTCCATGCAATGATTGGTTCCCTTGAACAGAAAGTTCCTGTTCTTCTTATTGGTTGGAGCCACAAATATCAGGAAGTTCTTGATATGTTTGAACTTGGTCAGTACGCAATAGACTTTTCAAAATTAGAATTATCAGAATTAAAGAAAAGTTTTGAGGACTTTGTTTCTCACGAAGATGATATTAGAGCTAAACTTAACAAAAACCTTGATTCTGTTTTAGCAAGTTCAAGAAACAACATTAAATATATTAGCGAAATTATAGATGATGTAACAAAAAATCCAAAAAAAAAATGTAAATTATTAGATTTTAACAATCCTGATAAATACATTGGTGCTCACATTGGCTGTAAAAAAGGTTATTCAACAAACGAAGACATTCGTGGCAACGCAGCTTCAGGCGGTATGGTTACTGCTCTTCTTTGCAATATGTTAAAGAACAAAGAAATTGACGGTGCCTGGGTAACTAAGACAGCTTTTGAAAACGGCGAATTAACTTACAAAACATACATTGCAACTACAGAAGAAGAAATCAGAGATGCTTCATCAAGTGTTTATATGAACATTCCTATTCTTAAGCACATTGATGTAGTTAGAAATTTTGACGGAAAAGTTGCTGTTGTAATGACACCATGTATGTTAAGAGGTTTAGATGCAATAATGAAAAAAGACCAGTCTATTAAAGATAAGATTGTTCTTAAACTTGGTTTGTACTGTAGTGGCAACCATTCTCCTAAGGCAACTACCCTCTCAATGGAAAAGTCAGGTGTTACAAGCGAAAATGCCAAACGTCTTTACTACAGAAGAGGACATTGGCGCGGAATTTCCAGTGTGATCTACAATGATGGCAGCACAAAGGAATTCTCTTACTCAAAAACAATTTGTTCCTACAAAAATGCTTATTTCTTTGAAAAAGACAGTTGTATGACATGCCAGGATCACTTTGGTGAATGTAGCGACATAAGCTTCGGTGACATTTGGCTTAAAGAAATGAAGGGTAACCCTATAAAGCACACAAGCTGTGTTATTCGTTCACAGAAAGCGTATGATGCTCTTAATCAGGCTATTGCTGATGGAGATATTTACGCAACACATATTAGTGACAAAGACATGGTTAGAAGCCAGAAACGTGCTCTTGTATTCAAATTTAACCTTGCAAAAGCAAAGAAAACAACTGCAAAATTAGATACAAGTGATAAATGCAAATGGAACCACAAACTTGCATTAAAGTTAGCTGAACATAACAAAAAATATTCAGAAGAACATTATGATAAGTTAGCCAAAGTTCCTACTAAAGTAATTTATTACTACATGTGCTTTATTCGTGTGCTATTAAGTTTTTAGGAGTTTTAACAAATGAAATCAAATAAATTCAACAAAAAGAATATAATGAAAATCTGCAAGATACTTTTTTTAGTTCTTGTAGCAATATTCCTTGCAAAATATTTTTATACAAGTTGGGATGATATCAAAAAAATCGACTGGGGCAAATTCAACTGGGGCATATTTATTTTGTCAATATTCCTATACTTTGCTTACAAAGTTACATTAGCTTCATTGTGGCACTACATTACAAAATTAAATAAATGTAGCATTAAATACACTAAAGCCGTAACAAGCTATCTTTACTCAATTTTAGGTAAGTATATACCGGGAAAAGTATTTATGCTTGCGGCAAGAATTCCGGGATATCAGGAAGAAGGCGTTCCAATGCGAAAGGTTACAATATGTTTCTTCCTTGAAAACATTTGTACATTACTTGGAGCAGCATTTTTATTCTTAATTTCACTGTTCTTCTTCCCAAATGAATTATTAGCTAACTACAAATGGGCAACTATTGGTTTAGTTATTCTGTTTTTTATTTGCATTAATCCTAAAATCATTAATTTCTTCCTTTCAAAGCTTGGAAAATTAATGAAGAAAGATGATATGGAAATTACAATAACTTACCCACAAATGATTAAAGTTGTTCTACTATTCATTTGTAACTGGTTGATCGTTGGCACAGGTTTCTACATTTTGGTAGTTTCACTTTACCCTAGCGTTGGATTTTCACAGTGGCTATATGTTGGTGGAATTTACGGTTTATCAGCAATTATCGGTATTCTTGCAATTTTTACTGTTTCAGGACTTGGTGTAAGAGAAGGCATCTTAATCGCCGGATTAATTCTTATTATGCCAAAAGAGTATGCAGTAATTATTTCAATAGTTTCAAGACTTTGGGCAACAATTGCTGAACTTATATTAATTTTAGTAGCTTTTATAGCTAATAAAATTATTGATATTAAGTCAAAAAAAACTAATCCTACACTTGAAAATCAGTCAACAAAATAATAAGATAGTATTATATTGTTGAACGGATTTTAAAAAAGATAGGAGGCGGTTATATGATACAAAGCAGAATAGTTAAATACTACGCAAAAAAAGATCCCAACATCGCAATTAAGGTAATTCCGGGACATTTTGTTTCAACACATTCACACCTTAACAATTACCTTGATATGACAACCATGAAGACACGTCAGAACGAGGCTGAACGAATAGCCATCGCAATGAAAGATTACTACAATGTGATGGGCAAGCCTATTGACACAATCGTCTGTATTGAAGGCTGTGAAGTCATTGGTGCATTTCTTGCAAGTGAATTAAGCAGAGCAGGAATTTTATCAATGAATGCTCACAAAACAATTTATGTTGTAACACCTGAATTTAACAATAATGGTCAGATGATTTTCAGAGACAATCTGAAACCTGAAATTGCAGGCAAAAACGTACTTTTGCTTCTTGCTTCAGCTACAACAGGCAAGACAGTTCGTAACAGCATAGAATGTATTCAATACTACGGTGGAATTCTTCAGGGAATTTCTTCTATCTTTAGTGCTGTTGATTCTATTGACGGACATAGAATTGATGCATTGTTTAGAGCCGATGACATTCCAAATTATGAAGCGTATACTCATGATGATTGTCCTCTTTGTAAAGCCGGCAAGGCTGTGGAGGCAATTGTCAACGGTTATGGATACAGTGAATTATAATTTTATACAAAAAGATTTTTTATAACAGAAAAGCTTAGGTTGTTAACACCTAAGCTTTTTGTCATTATATAAAAATATTGTTTTTCATATAAAATGTTCTCATATAAATTGCTTCCAAATAAAATACTATGCTTTTTCTTTCCACAAACCGTCAGCTTTTAATTTGTTCCAATCTGCTTCTAGAATTTTTGGCTTTTTACCATGGTATTTCTTTTCAGTCATATTCAAATACTTATTATTCATTAAATCGTCTAATGCAGCCTGAATTCGCTCTCTAGACACACCACTGTGTGATGAAACGTTCTCAACAGTTTTTGAATAAGTTGCCATTTTGCGTCTTTTCTTTAAAATATATAAAGACTGTAAAATTGCGTCATAATAATATTTTCTTTCCTGATTTGATCTTGGCATCTCCACATATGAATTTGCTGAAGCTTTAAGCTTGTTGCTAAGTGAATGTTTTACACCATATACAATAACTTTTTTCTTAAGCTCTCTTAAATATTTTATTGCTAAATTAAAATGTGCATCCCCCGTAAATATTATAAATACTTCTGGTGAGTTCTTCTTAGCAGCTTCACGATATATCGCATCCAAAATAATAAAATCTGTAAAGTCCTTATCCACACCATCTTTTGTGCTGGCCGTATGGACAACATTTTTTGATAACTTTTCTAATCTTTCTAAATCTCTTTCAATGGGACTTCCATGAAAATCTCCGAAAAATGTAATTGACTTAACATTATATTCTTCTTTAAGTTCCTTGTACCATTCCTCAACGTTTGGACGCATTGCGAAAATATTTTTGTATCCATAATACCAGTGTTCGTAATCTACAAATACTGCTGCGGTACTTTTATTGCTAAATAATCCGCCTAACATGTTCTCCTCCTTTCTGTTTTTCTAGGCAAAATCTCATTTACCTGTTATATTGATGTTCCAAACACCTATTATATTATAACAGAAAAAAGAAGCTAGGCAACATATAAGTCCTTTTGAAGCTAATGATGCTGAAAGCTCCTTTGCCATTTTCACCGAAAAAAACAGCTATGGGTCCATATCAATGCTCATAGCTGTTTTGCTTTTAGGAGAGTTTTTTACCTCCCCTTAATATTTAGTCTATTTAATTATTCAAAATTATAAACTCTTAATTCTTTCAATTGCTTTAAGTGTATTTTCGTAAGTACCAAATGCTGTCAGTCTAAAGTATCCTTCTCCACTTGGTCCAAATCCTGAACCTGGTGTACCAACTATATTTGCATTTGTAAGAAGGTGATCAAAGAAATCCCATGATGACATTCCATCAGGTGTTTCAAGCCATACATATGGTGCATTTACACCACCACTTACTGAGAAACCTGCGTTCTTTAATCCATCCATAATAACTTTTGCATTGTTCATATAGTAAGCAACCTGTTCTTTTGTCTGAGCCTTTCCTGCTTCTGAGTAAACAGCTTCTCCTGCTCTTTGAATAATATATGGGGCTCCGTTGAATTTTGTTCCATGTCTTCTTGCCCATAATGAGTTTAGCATAACGCCATTTGATTTTAATTCTTTTGGAATAACAGTGAAGCCAAGTCTTGTTCCTGTAAATCCGGCATTTTTAGAAAAACTTCTAAGTTCAATTGCACATGTTTTTGCTCCATCACATTCATAAATTGTGTGAGGCACATCGTCTTCTGAAATGTATGCTTCATAAGCTGCATCGTAAATAATAACTGCACCAACTTTATTAGCATAATCAACCCATTCCTGAAGCTGTGATTTTGTAATTGTAGAACCTGTAGGGTTATTTGGGAAGCAAAGATAAATAATATCCGGTGTCTCCTTTGGGAGTTCAGGTGCAAAATTTGTTGCCTTTGTACATGGCATGTAAATTACGTTGCTCCATCTTTCCTGTTCTGCTATGTAATCACCTGTTCTGCCTGCCATTGCATTTGTATCTACGTATACAGGATAAACCGGATCACATACAGCAATTTTATTATCAACTGAGAAAATATCACCAATATTTCCTGAATCTGACTTTGCTCCATCACTTACAAAAATTTCATCAAGAGCAATGTCAACACCTCTTGCCTTGTAGTCATTATCTCTAATTGCACTTCTTAAAAATTCATAGCCTAAATCAGGGGCATAACCATGAAATGTTTCTGCATTTGCCATTTCATCAACAGCCTTATGCATAGCGTCAATTACAGCAGGGCAAAGTGGCTGTGTTACGTCACCTATTCCTAAACTGATTACATCCTTATCAGGATTTGCTTCCTTGTAGGCAGCTACTTTTTTTCCAATATTAGAAAATAAATAACTTCCAGGTAATTTTAAATAGTTCTCATTAATTTTGTACATTTTTTCAGTCCTCCTAAATATAAAATTAATTTAATCTTTATACATAATTTTCAGAATTGACTCTGCAGTTTCTACCATAGTTCTGCCACTATCCATGGCAGACTTCTGAACGTATCTGTGAGCTTCATTTTCTGACATATTATTTTTCTCCATTAATACTGCCTTTGCCTCATCCACAATGCTTTGCTCTTCTTTTGTTCTTTTTGGGGGCGATTTCTTTTTTCGTGAAAACTTTGCGTAAATATTATTTTGCATCATTTCAACTGAATTAAGAAAATCTCGAACTTTTATAGGCATCTCAACCATTGCCACTCCTCTTTCATCTTCAAGAAGTTTCTGTCTTGATGCAACCAAAAGCATTTCGAATCGTCCTTCAACATAATCCAAAATATCTGTGCACGGCATATCTGGCATTCTAAATCCACTGATAATTACTCCCTCGCCCAATGAATCTGCCAAAGTTATTGCTTTTGCCCCTGTGTTACAATGAAACACATTATCATAACCATTGTGCACAAGTAAATTACGAATAGCCTTGCTGTCTTCAATTTTGGGGAACACTACTATAATTCCTGCCAACTTTGCCTCCTACACTAAATGCGGTCCAAATATCTGTTAATTTCCCAATCTGTTACCTGTGAAGTATATTCCATCCATTCCTGTTCCTTTGCATTAATGTATTTTTTGTATACTTCTTCTCCAAGTACCTCTTTCATAAATGGCGATTTTCTCATTTCTCTTACAGCTTCATAAAGGTTCTTTGGTAAATTTTTAATACCAGCCTCTTCTCTTTCTGCATCTGTCATTGAGAAAATATCTTTTTGAACACTTTCCTTTGGTGTAAGTTTTCTCTTAATTCCATCTAAACCTGCTGCTAAACATACCGCAAATGCAAGATATGGGTTACAAGCACAGTCAGGGCATCTAAGTTCAATTCTTGTACCTGTTCCTCTTGCAGCCGGTACTCTAATAAGTGGGCTTCTGTTTGTTGCAGACCATGCAATATATGTAGGTGCTTCAAATCCCGGCACAAGTCTCTTGTATGAGTTTACAATTGGATTTGTAATAGCTGACATTGCACTCATATGTTCCATAATACCTGCTATGAAACTGTATGCTTCTTTGCTTAATCCATTTTCATCACTTGCATCTGCAAAAATATTATTTCCATGGCTATCCCATAAAGACATATTAATATGCATTCCTGAACCACACATGCCATACTTTGGCTTTGGCATAAATGAAGCATAAAGTCCATGTCTTTTAGCAATAGTTTTTACAGTAAGTTTATATGTCATAATTCTGTCTGCTGTTTTTAATGCTTCACCATATTTAAAATCAATTTCATGTTGAGCAGGGGCTACCTCGTGATGAGATGCTTCAACTTCAAATCCCATTTCTTCTAAATTAAGAACCATGTCTCTACGTGCATTTTCACCTAAATCTGTTGGTCCTAAATCGAAGTAACTTCCATGTTCATGACTAATTGTTGTTGGATTTCCATTATCATCTGTATGGAATAAGAAGAATTCACATTCAGGACCTACATTAAATGTATAGCCCATGCTTGCTGCTTCTTTAATTACTTTCTTTAAAATATATCTTGGATCATTTTCAAGCTGTTTTCCATCCGGCTTGTAAACGTCACAAATAAGTCTTGCAACTTTTCCCTGATGTGGTCTAAATGGTAAAATTTCGAATGTATCATAATCAGGATATAGATACATGTCAGATTCCTCGATTCTTGCGAATCCTTCAATGGATGATCCATCAAACATTATCTTGTTATCTAATGCTTTTGCTAACTGACTTTTAGTAATAGCCACATTTTTCAATGTTCCAAAGAGGTCAGTAAACTGGAGTCTGATAAATTCTACATCCTCAGTTTCTGCTATGTTTAAAATTTTCTGTTTAGTGTATCCCATTTTTTACTCCTTCCAAAATGAAAATTTTTAATAAGATTAAGGGACAAGGTAACTAATATACCTTTTTGCGCTTACCCGCGATTTTAATTATAAACTATATTTTCCCTGTTTTCAAACTATATTCACTTTCCATATATATTCTATTGCAATTAGTTTAATTAAATTATAAAATATATCCTGACAAAAGAAAAAATGGAGAAAATATTAATGATAAATAGAAATAGAAAACAACTAGGGCTTGCAGCCTTTATTACCATAATTGTGGTAGCTCTTTTTTTGGCATTTACGCATGCCCCTGAAAGCAATAACAATGTTGCCAATAATGATTCTAACAATAAAAGAATTACAGCAAATGATAAATTTACAGGCAATTTTAATCTAAAGGAAACTACTACAGAAGTTGAGTCTACTACGGTAAAAATGAAAGTTCACAAACTTTCAAAAAACAAAAAAGCAGCCAAAAGACTACTTAAGAAAACAGCCAAATACCGAAAGAAGTATAAAGACCGTTTACCATACATGATTACTGTTAATAGGGACGAAAACTTTGTTACTGTTTACACATTAGATAAAAACGGTGAATGTACCATACCATACAAAACATTTTGGTGTTCAACAGGTCTGAATCCTGAAGATACACCTCTTGGCACATACTCAATATATCAAAGATATGATTGGCGTTTAATGGTTGATGGAACTTACGCCCAGTATGCTGTTAGAATTTACGGACAGATTATGCTCCACTCTGTTCCTTACACTTCCGACTCTTATGACTCATTAGAGTATTGGGAATATAACAAAATCGGAAAACCGGCGTCCCTTGGTTGTGTCAGATTACAAGCTGGAAATATCAAATGGATATACGATAATTGTCCTGATGGAACAATTGTTACAATTTATAGTCAAAAGGGTGAAAAACCACTTATAAAAATAAAAAAAATTAAGAAGATTAAAAAGAAAAACAAAAACAGAAATTGGGATCCAACTGATCCACAAGAGAATAATCCTTGGTTAAAAAAAGAACCTAAGGAAACTACAACTGTTGCAGAAACAACAACTGCTGAATCGAAATTTAAAATAAATAACTCATTTTAAAATCATAGCGGTGTCTTTTACATTTGGCACCGCTTTAATATTATATTAGAAAGGGGATTTTGCATGGCAACTAAATATTACGCAGTAAAAGTTGGAAGAACTACCGGAATTTTTGAAACATGGGATCAATGTAAGGCCAGTGTGAATGGCTATCCAGGTGCTTTATACAAGAGCTTTAAAACTAAAACTGAAGCTTACAACTATATGGGTTGGAACGGAGAACAAATGGATATTTTCAATATGAATACTTTTGACCAAAATGACACTACTCCTATTGAAAACGAAAAACCTGTAGATAATGATATTCCTTTATCAAGTAGCACAAAAGCTGTGGCCTATGTTGACGGAAGCTTTAACTCAGTTACAAAGATTTTTGGATATGGTGTCGTTTTATTTCATAACGGCAAAGAAATTAAATTATATGACAGAGGCAATGATCCAAGCCTTGCCACAATGCGAAATGTTGCCGGTGAAATATATGGTGCCATAGCAGCAATGAAATACGCAATAAACCATAATATAAAATATCTATCTATTTATTACGACTACATGGGAATCGCCAAATGGTGTACCGGTGAATGGAATGCCACTAAAGAAGGCACAATCGCCTACAAGAAATTTTATAATAAAGCAAAAAAACACGTAAATATCACTTTTTGTAAAGTCAAAGGACATTCCGGCGACAAATACAATGATATGGCTGATGCTCTGGCAAAAAAGGCCTGCGGTGTGGAATAATCTTTTTGGAATCCACTCCAATTATTTGTTAGAAAGTCAAAAAGGTCTGTTAAATATTTAGTAAGACTCTAAATATTCAACAGACCTTTTTATTATTCATTCAATTATACAAGCCGTTATTTTACCTTCGCCTGTATAATTGTAGGTAATCAACTTTAAGACATATCCCAATATGTACATAAAAGTTGATTTACAACTTCTCTTTTATTCCTGTACAAACTTCAACAATTCTTCCGGCTTGTCAATAATAGCCATTGGCTTCAAACTTTCAAGTAGTGAACGTTCTCTAAATCCCCAACTACATGAAATACAATCTAAACCTGCATTCTCAGCTGTGGCTCTGTCCACCTCTGAATCACCTACATAAATCGCTTCTGACTTCTCTGCCCCTAATAATTTAAGTGCCTGATTTACACTATCAGGTGCCGGTTTTTTCTTAATGCCTGCTTCCTCATTTTCCCCAATAGCCACCTCAATATAATGTTTAAAATAAATATCATTTAATTCGAGAACTGCTTCATGGGCCTTATTTGATACTATTGCCATCTTAATTCCCATATTATGTAATTCTTTTAATAACTCCATAATTCCAGGATATGCACATGTTTTTATCTGACAGTGTTCCTGATAATAATCCTTCTGACACTTAAACATTTCTTCAAACTGTGGATTATCCTGACCATCCGGAACCGAACGCTCAACTAAAAGTCTTAATCCATTTCCTACATGCTGTCTGACAGTATCTACACTGTCTTCTTTCAATCCATATTTTCTCTGCATGTAATTAACAGAATCCGCAAGATCCTCTATTGTATTAAGTAACGTTCCATCTAAATCAAAAATAATTGTATTGTACATTGTTTCCTCCTGAAGTTATTATTATTTTTCTTTATATTCAATATTTAAAAATTAATTTCTACTCAACAATACCTTTATTTACTCCCCTGTTTTTATTTCTTTTTTGAGTATAGCAGAAAAAGGTTCTTGGGTAAACTCGTTTTCTATTCGCTTTTTCCATTAAATTCTATCTTTTCAATCTTGGATATATCCAAAAGATTTTTGAACTTTAAAATGTACTGATAGCTTTTAGACTTACCCTTGTATGCCTCTGAGCTTTCGTGTGCATTTGTGCCAATGTCTTTCTTTGTGTTGATAAGTTCTTTCTTTCCTTTATCGGTGTAAACAACAAGACTCATTCCTGCACTCTTTTCTTTTGCTGAAATTGAAACGCCTAAAGGTGAAATTTCTACTGTTGTATCCCCATCCTTATAAGTTTTTACATAACTTGTGCCTTTAATATTAAAATTATATTCTTTTCGTGTTAGGTAATCCCCTAATTTCACATAGAAATCCTTATCCTTAAATTTTCTCCCTCAATTTCGTGGGAATTTCCTATTACAAAAAACAAGTTGCCTGAATCTGCTAATGCTACTTTAATTCAACATTTCTATGCATATCAAACAACCTGTTTTTTAATATTTATAGTTTATACTTCACTTTTAATTAAAGCTTATATATCTATTTAATTTACTGTCTAACTTTAATATGTGTTTCTCTTAACTGCTGTTCTGTAACTTCGCTTGGAGCACCACACATTAAGTCCTGAGCATTACCATTCATTGGGAATGGAATAACTTCACGAATGTTTTCTTCATTTCTAAGAAGCATAATCATTCTGTCCACACCTGGTGCCATACCTGCATGTGGTGGAGCACCAAACTGGAATGCATTGTATAAAGCTCCGAATTTTTCCTTTAAGTCATCTTCTGTGTAGCCTGCAATTTCAAAAGCTTTAACCATGATTTCCATATCGTGATTTCTAACTGCACCTGATGATAATTCAACACCGTTACATACAATGTCATACTGGTATGCAAGAATATCTTCAGGATCTTTTGTCTCCAGTGCCTCAAGACCACCCTGTGGCATTGAGAATGGATTATGTGTGAAAATCATCTTCTTTTCTTCAGGATCATATTCATACATTGGGAAGTCATTAATGTAACAGAACTTATATGATTTCTGATCAATTAAGTCAAGTCTCTCACCAAGTGCTGTACGAATCTGTCCTGCATAAATTGATGCAGTCTTTTCTGTATCTGCAATAAAGAAAATTGTGTCTAATGCTTTAAGACCAGCCATTTCTCTAATTTCATCTTTCATTTCATCAGGAATAAATTTGTCAATTGGTCCCTTATATGAGCCATCTTCTAATACTTCTAAGTAACCAAGTCCACCCATACCAATGCTCTGTGCAAACTTAAGCAACTTCTCGTGGAAGCCTTTTGATAACTTCTGTTCAACCTTAATTGCACGAACTGTCTTTCCGTGGAAAGGCTTAAATGTACATCTTTGGAAGAAATCAGTTACATCGATTATTTCTAATGGGTTACGAAGATCAGGCTTATCTGTTCCGTACTTAAGCATAGCTTCTTTGTAGCTGATAATTGGGAATGGAGTCTGTGTTACTTCATAACCTTCAGGTGCAAACTTGTTAAATGTGTCTGCTAATACTTCTTCACCAACTCTAAATACATCTTCCTGTGTTGCAAAACTCATTTCAAAGTCTAACTGATAGAATTCTCCAGGAGATCTGTCAGCTCTTGCATCTTCATCTCTAAAGCAAGGTGCAATCTGGAAATATTTATCAAATCCTGACACCATAAGTAACTGCTTATACTGCTGTGGTGCCTGTGGTAATGCATAGAATTTTCCTTTAAATTTTCTACTTGGAACAATGTAATCTCTTGCTCCTTCAGGTGATGATGCACAAAGAATAGGAGTCTGAATTTCTAAGAATCCCATTTCTGTCATCTTCTGTCTTAAATAAGAAATAACATTTGATCTGAAAATCATGTTATCTTTTACTTTTGTATTTCTAAGGTCAAGATAACGATATTTAAGTCTTACGTCTTCTCTTGTTTCCTTTGATGTCATTACTTCAAATGGAAGCTGTCTGTAAGTCTTACCAAGTACCTTAACTTCCTTTGCTTCTAATTCAATTGTTCCTGTTGGAATCTTTGGATTGTATGTTTCTTCATCTCTATGTTCAATAGGTCCTTCTACTGAAATACAATCTTCCTTACTAAGTCCTTCAAGAAGTGATGTGTCACGCATAACTACCTGCATTACACCATACATATCTCTAAGGTCAATAAATGATACTCCACCATGGTCACGAATGTTTTCAATCCATCCGGCAATTTTCTTTGTTTCACCAACGTTTGCTTCGCTAAGCTGGTCAATTGTCACATCACGATAGATGTTGTTTGTGTTTACGTCCATTAGTTTTCTCCCTTCAAATTGTTAATGAGTGTTTTTGTTGTTTAATTGCCTGTATGTAACAGAAAGATGAAACTCAACTTTGCTTATATATTTATTTGAAGTTTTAAGTTTAATATTATTTAAAGCAAGAAAGATTCATCCCTTTTCAGAATGAATCTTTCTTAATTATATCTATATCATTCATCCTGAAAACAATTATTCAGGACGAACATGTTGTCCGCGGTACCACCTGATTTACTGCCATGCAGCCACTCTCTGGTTTAAAAACCTTCCGATTATCGCTCGGTGACGGCTCTCCTACTAAAACACATCTGCTTCTACAACTATTTCCAATTCTGTTTCAAAAAACTTTATTCAAGTTATCTGTTATAAATATTATCCGGATACTCTTAAATATCCAATTAAATATGTTCTTTCAGATTGCAGCTCCGGAGTGTTATTCACATTAATTCATTCTACAGAAATTCCACCATCTTCTGCTCTCTATAAGCGATAATTAAAGCTACTTCTCTCTTTCAACGCCATTAAAATTGATTATATTATAATAAAAAAACATTGTCAAGGTATGCAATCCCTGTGTAGCGGTCCTTAAATGTCCCACCACACAAAGGAAAACCACATTCTTCCCTGACAATGTTTTTGTCTGTAAAATTCATTTAGCTTTTCAGTTGATTTTTACATTTTAACTTTAAAATTATTTTTGATTTTTACTTAAAAGTTACCTTTTTAGCCTTACCCCATTTCCCGTAAACTTTCTTGCCTTTTATAATTCTATAGAATCTGGCTTTTACATAATATTTCTTATTTGGTTTAAGTTTCTTATAAACAAAGCTTATTTTCTTAGTTCTAATTTTGATAACTTTTTTACCTGTAAATTTCTTGTTTGTAGCTATTCTTACTTCATAGCCTTTTGCACTCTTAATTTTCTGTAACTTTATGGAAATCTTCTTTGATGATTTCTTCTTTACAGCCTTTTTAACTTTAACAATCTTATTTATAACTTTCTTTGTTACCTTAGGTGCTTTTGTAGTAGGTGTCTTTTTGCCTGTTGTTACAACCTTAGATGTTGTTTCAGCTGTTGTGCTAACTGCCGATTCAGTAGTTGTGTTGTCTTCTGCGCTTGTTGTTTCCACTGGTGTTACATTATCTTCCGTACTTGCCGGTTCAGTAGTTGTGTTGTCTTCTGCGCTTGTTGTTTCCGCTGGTGTTACATTATCTTCCGTACTTGCCGGTTCAGTAGTTGTGTTGTCTTCTGCGCTTGTTGTTTCCGCTGGTGTTACATTATCTTCCGTACTTACCGGTTCAGTAATGTTTGATGTCACATTTTCTGCAGTTGTATCTGCTGATGTTGCCTTTTCAGTTGTTGTTTCTTTCTCAACTTCAATTTCCACTGTTTTACCTTCTGTTTCGAAGCCATTTAACTCAGCTGTAATCTTAATAGTATGTTTACCCGGTTTGTCAAAAGTATATGTAATTGTAGAAGCTGCAGGATATTTGTTATATAGTCCACCATCTACATAAACATTGTAAATCTGTCCTAATCTAATCTGTTCTAAATCCTGTTTCCACATAACTGAGACAACATTTTTATTCTGCTTAGCAACAGCAACACCTTTTACTTCTAAAGGTTTAGCCCACTCTACATTAATTACTGCCTGTGACATAAGAATTGGTGTTTTACCTTCACCATCAACATAAGCTGTAACAAAATATTTTCCTGCCTTGTCAATATTTACGCTGGCATTACCGTTTTTATCTGTTACAACATTCTCAAGTGTTTCCATTTTTCCTGTTGTAACATCAATAATTGCTACTTTAGCCCCTTCAATAGCATGTGTATTTGCATCAATTGTAGACTGTTCACAAGCTCCATACCATGCATAATTATAACCCTTTAATGATAAATTAAATGACTTGTCAGTTGTAATTTCATTAGTGCTTAATGTAATTGTTGAAAGGTCATCACTGTAAGATGCATCTTGTAAGAAATAGAAATCTGCTGTATTTCCATCGCTTACTTTTGCCTGGTCTACAGTGTAGCCTGTATAGTATCCATCAACCAATGTATCATTATGTGGATATTTTTCATTAACTGCATACATAAATGTTGACGCATCTTTTCCGAATGCTTTTGAAACCATAGTTCCATACTGGTTTGCACTAACTACAAGGTACTCATCTGCTGTACTTTCAGTAAATTTGTCGCCGTATAACTTTTCATGTTCAGCAACAAGTACGTCTAATGCTGATACACTATCCTCTACTGAATCTGTAAATCCATAAGATTCAGCTAAATAGCCGTTTACCACAATAGTGTCTGAAACTGCAATATATTTATTTTCTGACTGAACTCTTACTGTTACTCTTGCATTTTCATTTTCTAATATACATTTATCAAAGTTTTCATTAGAAATTTCTGACAAACCATTTAATAAATCTTCTGTGCTATTATCACTTAAAATTAATTCTTCATATTTTGAAGTAATTTTCTTTATGTCCTGTTTAGCATTTTCACCACAGTCATCTAAATCTTTTCCTGTAGCATATTTGTATAACAAGGCATCATTATTATCAAAAGTATAGCAGTCCTCTTCTTTAGTATTACTTGCCACTGTACCGCATGTAACACCATCTTCTGAGATACCATAGCAGTTCTTAGCTGTACCATATTTTAATGAACCTACAACTGAACCAACTGTAGTGCTGTTTACTTCTGTTGTTACTTTTCCAAGAGAAATACAGTTTTCAATAACAGATGTTGTAGAACCATTTCCATAACCTACAATACCACCAATTGTGCCACCTTTTTTGCTTTCAACACCTCCTGTATTAATACAGTTTTTAACAGAACCTGATGACATTTCTGCTACTATACCACCTGCAAATCCTACAGTTGAATATACTTTACCTTTGTTTACACAGTTTTCAATATTACTGTATGTTCCGCCAACAATACCTGCTGCATTTCTATTTCCTGTAATATTTCCTAAGTTCTGTGAGTTTTTAATAACTGTTGTTCTTGCATAACCTGCAATACCACCAATATAATTCCATGTTCCTTTTTCGTAATCTTTAATAGATACATTTACATTTGATGTTATGTTTGTGAGTTCTGAGCTGTCAGCATAAGCTACAACACCACCTGTGTATGCAGATGAAACTGATACTGTAGAAAGAGCTGACACTAAAACTTCACCATATACTGAAAGGTTAGTTATTTTTGCTCCCTTTATGTAACCGAATAAACCGCCATAAACTCCTGTTGCTGCCTTGGCTTTTTTCTCAAATCTAAAATTATAAATCTTATGATTATTTCCTTCGAAGTTTCCTCCGTAGTAAACATATTCTTTTCCACCGTTGAAATAACCAATCTGTGGGAAATTATGGCTTGCAAGGTCAATATCCTTTGTTAATTTTCCATTAATTGTTGATGTTGACTTAGCCGCCACTGAATTTACTTCCTTTGCAAACCATGCAAGTTCTGCACCGGTGCTAATTAAATATGTACCATCTTCATCTTTTTGTGGTTCAGTAAATGTCTGACCGTCCCACGCATTTTCAGCTGCCTTCTTTAATACAACATTAACTGTGTATGTACCATCTACAGTTTCAGTCTTTGAACCTAATGAGAATGTGCTGTTTGAAACTACATAGCCCTTTGCATCAATTGTATAATAGTATTTTCCATAACCAAGTGCTGTAAAGTTAGTAACGTCTTCATCAGCATTCTTGTCATGAACATTTATGTCATAATCTTTAATTTCATTTCCCTGTTCATCTGTAACCTTAAAATTAACCCCGTATGTTACTTTTCTTTTTACAGGAACGCCAAAATCTGCAATTGTAGAATGCTGACCTGTTACATTAACTGCATTAAAACATGTGCCTGCACCTGCATCTGTTAATGTATACATAAATGCCCATGCATTTGCATAACTATACATGGACTGTAAATTAACAAATCCATTATTTATTTTGTACTCTGTCTCTTCTTTACCTTCTTCAAATGTAACATCTTTTGGTACTGTAATTTCCAGTGAACCATTATCTGCAACCTGATACTGTGAAATTAAACCAGTGTACTGATTGTTGTTTTCATCATAACCTACAACCTGTAATATTACCGGATTAAAAATTCCTGAGATTTTAGGAATTGATCTGTATAATCCGTTAAAAGTAATTTTTACTTTGTCACCTGGCATAATGTCTTCACCTGGATTTGACATATTTTCATAATTGATTTTGATTTTTGCAGCTCTTACTACCTGATAGTCAACAGAGCCATTATTAGAAGTAACCTTAATAATATTGTTTCCATCTTCAAGTTTAACATTATACGTGCCATCTTCATTAGCTGTTATTTCTTCACTATCACCTAAACTACTGTTCAAATCATCTGTTGTTTTAACTGGTGTAACTTCAACTTTGGCAATTCCACTTTTCGCTGTTGGAGCAATGTTCATAGTTCCTTCTTCTTTGTCAAAGAAAAATGTATCATAATTCCAACACCAATTTTTACCGTTATTATTTTTTACACCAACGTCTAAAATATCGGAATCCTTATCTCCAACATTAATTACAACAATACCTGTTCTCTTTGGAGAAATTGCAGGGTAAAATCCGCAACTTGCTGAACCTTCTACATCAATTGCATTGTATGTAACAGCAATTACTGCTATGCCGTCTTTTACACCTGTAATATCTAACCAGTTGCCTTTTCCATTAGTTCTGTTATCTTCTACTTCCTTAATGTTAATGCAGTCTTCCCCTGATAATACCTGATAATTAAAGTCAGGCTCTATCATAATATTTCCTGCATCGCTGTTTACAATTTCCCAAACTCTGTAAGCTCTAAGTCTGAATGTATCATTTACATTTAGATTTTTTACATTCTTATCACTTACATTCATAATTAAGTTTGCTTCATCCCTTTTAATAACTGTGCTACCCAGCTTGCTAAAATCATGACTGGTAACATCTTTTCTGTCTAAATCAACTGAAATCTTAGCTGACTCTTCACTACCAAGGCTCATATAGCCTGCCTTAGTTACATAACCGTCTTTTGATACACGATAAGAATAATTTCCATTTGATTTTGGCACATAGAATAACCAGGTTACTGTTCCATCTGAATTTGTTTTCTGTTTATAGCTTTTAATTTCCCTGTCATTAAAGTTATTCATCTGGAAGAAAACCTGCGCCTTTGCTTCATCAGGTACTGTAATCTCTGATGTAATTCTTTTAGCCACTGCTGCATTCCATGTATCTACAGAATAACCTTTATTTACTGTCTTGTTTATTCCATATCCATACATAAGATCATAATTGTCTGCAACATCATCATTTGGATTTGAAAAATAATTATAAAGACAGGCATTGCCCTGCGCAATAAGCATATAAGGATAATATGTAATATTATTTTTTACAATAGGTGTGCCCGGTGTTGCAATACAATTATAATATGGACATACTACCTGCGTTGTGTACTGGTCTTCTGTTAAATAATTAGTTCCATCGTATTTACTGTTTGAACCAACATTTGTACATTTAATATACACTGACTTTGAGTCATAACCTGACTGGGTAACGTTTGATGCCATTGGAATATTAACATTCATCCCCCCCATTGGCACAGTATAGTCATCTGTGCTTTCATCATAGCCATAAGCTCTGTATGAATATGTGGCTCCAAGTAAAGAAGCAGTGTATACTCTATACTGGCCGCTGGCATCTATACCATTGTCAGTAATTTCTATTTCATTATCTTCATCAAATGTATCATATCCATCTGCATCATGACCTGTTGTTTTGTATAATTTAATTTTGGGATTTTTATTTTTTCCATTATTATCCTGTCCAACATAAAATGTCATGTCATATACTGTTGTTTCAGGATCTTCCACTGTTAAATCCACAGTGTAAGTTTCCTTAGAAAATTCTCCTGTTGACTTACAATACGCCTTCCAAGTGTACTTATATCTGCCCGGAGTGTTTTCTGTTACGGCATATTCTGACAAACTACTTGCAAAACCTATTACGATTTCTGAGAAGTCTGATGCTTCTGACCATTCTCCACTTTCTTCATCGTAAACACTTCTGCTTTCATAATAAACCAGACTATGTTTTTCACTATCTGTAAATTTTACTCCTAAATTTGGCTTGTAACCATTGTAAATATAAGTTGTATCCTTAACTTCACTTTTCACATTTTTACTTAATGTAATACAAGCCGCCGTTGTTTCTTCTGCACTTGCAATTGTCACGTTGTTAAATGACATACCTGATAGCATTGATAATACTAACAGTAATGCAAGTAGCTTTTTTCCTACATGTTTCATCTCTTTCTCCTTTTTTATTTTTTTATTTTTAAGCTTTTAATAGCTGAAAAATCACCATAAATTTTCTTTCCACTAACAATTCTGTATCCTCTGATTTTGTAAGAATACTTTTTGTTAAGTTTCACTTTTTTATCTAAATATGTAATCTTTTTATTAGTGGTTACTGTTTTAACAACTTTAAATTTCTTACCTGTTTTTTTGTAAATTACATATCCACTACAGTTTTTGTTTCCCTTCCATTTAATCTTTATGTATTTCTTCTTTGCTTTAGAAAGCTTCACTCTCTCTGTTTTTCCAAGCTTTGACTTTGCCTGTATAGCAGAAGCTTTACCTAAAATTATTCCCATTTTGCTATTTGAAATTTTTATGTATGGAATAACTTTATATTTGTAAGTTTGTCCAACTATAGCTGTTGTGTCTTTGAAATTTAACTTTGTTATGTTTGCAGCTTCCACATACTTTCCTGCTGAATTCAATTTGTAAACTAAATATCCATCAGCCTGTTTTAAACTATTCCAACTTATGTTTATTGTTTGGAATAACTTATTATCCCATTTTGTTTTCAACGGATTTTGGCTAAAATATTTAGCTGCTACCTGTTTGAAAGTTGCCTCAGCTTTTGTTAGTTTTCCGTAGTTGCTAACAAGAAATTCTAATGAACTATCTAAACTGTCATAAGCATTTCTTGCATTAAAAATTGCCTGTTTGGAATTTATTGTAATATTGTCGCCAATTAAGTTGATTTTGTTTACAACATTTGCTGCCTGCTTTTCCCCTGCCTCGTCAATGACAGTTATGTCTACTGTGTCAATTAAAGGCTCAAATTTTTCATAATTCTTTAATTCATCGTTATACAAAACATGTTCAAATGACACTTCTATGTCTGTCATGTTGGCTGTTAATTTTTTGTTTTCCACAGTAACGTATTTTGTAATATCTCTTGTTTTTCCATTTGAATAAAAAGCCGTAACTTCCATACCTGTAGAGTCAAATGTTTCACCAGCCTTATAAACTAATTTGTCAGGCTTCTTTGTAACCATTATTTTAGTTATTTTACTGCCAAGAGCCATCATGTATGCCGAGTCATTTTTGAAATACATTGTTCCGTATTCATCAGTTATCAAACTACATATTGCATAGTTTGCCTGTTCACCCTTTGGTGAAAACAAAACATTGTAGTCATTTTCGTCTTCGTACTCGCTGTCTCTTGTTATAATTGCTGAGCTTTGACCCGGTTTATCTTTCAGAACTCTTACCTTACCCGGCTCATAGTTATCTATAAAATAAACATAGGTATAGCCGTCCTGTTGTTCATAGCCTGTTGTGGCAAGTCCACTTGTCTGTGGATAACCTCTTGTTAAAAGGCTGTAAGCTATGCTCATATTCTCTAAATCTATAACTGTAATGTGGTGCCCTGAGTTTACTCCAAACTGCTCTTTACCCTTTACACCAACGTATGCCCGCCTGTTTGCAATTACAGGTGTGGATGTACTTGCGCTGCCAAGGTCTGTTTTCTTAATCTCTTCTATATTTCCTTTGGAGTCAATTTTTGCACAACAGAAATCTCCTCCTTTTGATGTAAAATAAAATCTGTCAGTATCTTTATCATAGGTAATGGTGCTTCTCACATCACCTCTAATGTCACTGTATTTTGAAATTACTTTTCCTGTTAATGGATTTAATACAAGCAGTGAGCCATTTCCTGTCTCGTCTGCACTGGCTCCATCATCTGTTCCAACTACCAGATAATTATCATTAACATAACTGCCTGCCCAGTAAAACCCACCTTTTGAAGTATATGTCCAGGTTGCTTCTTTGCTTTCAGTCTGATTACCTGTATTTTCATCTGTAGCAGAAAGACAAACATAATTAGCAACGCCTGTTTCACCATTCCAAAATCCCGTGTACACATAACCATCGTGATATGTAATTGGCGAATTAGGTTGACCATGTAACGGATCTTCATAAACCCACAAAGATTCCAATGTATCCGCATTAAACGCCTGTACGGCACCACTTGCCAGTGCCACAAAAATCATTCCATCACCATAAGTTGGTGGTGTAATATTAAAAGCTGAAGTTCTAATCATGTCGCCACTTTTAATTATCTCTCCTGTAATTGTATTAATTTTTACAACTGATGTTGCTGTAGTATAAACCAAATCTTCCCCCACAAGAATTGGTGAACTTGGTGCTCCACTGCCATAGCCCTTGCCTACTTTTTTTGCCCAATACAACATTGAGTTTTTGTAATCTGTAGCAGTTAATGAATCTGTTACTGCATTATTGTCACTATTACCTCTGAAATTACTCCACTGAGATTTAATGTTTTTGTTTATTGTTTCATTATTCTGAGCTTCGCTTAAAATTCCATTAATACTTGAAACTTCCCCTGCTTTAAAAGTTCCATTTTTAGATACATGGCCATTTTTTGTGATTACATAGGAGTACTCTTCGCCCTGAAGTAAATTCTCAAGAGTATATTTATCTTCAGGAACTTTTTCACTAACAATTGTTTCTTTATTTGAATTTTTTACCTGTAAAACACTTTCTTTGGTCAATTCAAAATCTACACTTACAAGTTTTGTTTTATTAATTTTTAAGATGTATAAATTACTTTCACAGCCATCCTTTTCAAGCTTTATTTCTACATTGTTATCTGTGCTAACTGTGTAATCATTGCCACTCTTTGTTTCTTTTCCATTTATGTAAACCTTGTATTGATTTTTCATATAAGGAACTGCCGTTAAAGTAATTTCCTTTAAACTTTCAGGTATGTTTATTTCATATTCATTTGTGTTTTGTTCAAACTGTGGTTGTAAATCAATGTTGTTATCCGTACTTTTTACAGACAAATTTTTCAATGACAGCTTCCTTATAATATTAAAAGTGTAATTTTCTTTTTTATTTTTATAAGTTGCTGTTATTGTAAATTGATTTCCACTTACTCCTGTTTCAATTATCCTGTTAAGCTTCTTTCCAAGTTCATCGTCTCCAACAATTGAAACTACCCTGTTTTCTCCATTTATGTCTGTATAATTTACTACTATCTCTACGTCATTAATTTCACTGTTGTCTAACGCTGCTCTCACACAAACTGAGTTCTCATAATCGGGTATTGTAATGTTATATTCATTTCTATTGTTTTGAAACTGAGAATCCAGGCTATACTTTAATGCGTTATCTGAAACACCATTACTTATTTCCATGTTTTTTATAATGTTGCCGGTGTAGTCTTCCACATTTTCTGTAGTTACATCAGGATTTTTTGTTCCTGTTTCAGTATTAGTCTCCTGACTGCCCGTACTTTCCTGTGGTGTTGTACCTGTTTCACCTGTATCTTTTTCAGTAGATGTTTCCGTTACTTCCCCGCTGTCATCACTTACATTTATTACTGCAATAGGCGGTGCCACACAGGCATTTCCTGATGACAAATTATAATTTTCATAAAGTGATGTAGATGACACATAGTAGGTTCCCGGCTTATCAAACGATAAATTAATCTGACCCTTATCATCTGTTGTGCCAAACCTTTTCCAATTATCATTGTTATAATCGGCTACTGCCTGAGACTGTTTGCAATACACAACATCTTCCCCCGGCATCTTTTCTCCCACAAAAGTTGAGCTCCCATCATTTGCCGCATTAGTTGCAGTGCCTCTCATTGTAAGGCTGATGTTTTCATTGGTTTTAATATTGTATATTCCTGAGTCGACACTATTTGTACTTTCACTTGTAAAATAAGCAAATGCCCCTGTGTGGTAAAAGTCCCAATCAGAAAACATTGCCACATCAATTTCCATACCATCTTCTAACAAAATATAGTCTGATGTAGAACCCCATCCTGCTGCCTGTAATGGATAAGAATGATTTACATAATACATAAGGTTTTCATCATGGCCCCAGAATCTTGTCATGTACAGACTTGTGGCAGAACCTGATATGCTCATTGCATCCTGAGTGCTGTCATTAGGAATGAATTTTTCTCCATTAGGCAAATAATATTTTTCCAACATTTTTATAAACAAGTGTAGTAATGTTGGCTGTTCAACAATCTTATCGCTGTTATATCTTCCGCCATCTTCAAATGAATCTGCTTCATATCTGTAATAGTCTTCCAAACCATACTCTGCCAAATCAAAATAGCTTATGGTTACCGGAACATGACAAAGAACTGTTTCATTATCATCATTTCCCGTTACAAATTTTCCATCTTCACTTAAAGTAAAATAAACGGTAACTGTTTTCTTACTGCCTTCCGTTTCAGCCGCTGACACATTACCGTAACCGGAAAAGCATGTTGTAACTACTAATATTAAAATTAACAGCAAAGAATATATTCTTTTTTTCATTACTACCTCCTATTTGTAAAGCTTCCATATTTTGAAACAAACTTCCATCTGAACTTTTGAACCGGCTTTAAACCTGCATACATATTAAACCTTACATTATTAACATAAGCTTTAACTTTGTTCGCTTCATTCACATCTGTTTCTTTGTTACTGTATCTTGCCTTTTCATATAAATTGACAATTTCTAAATATGTGTTTTTGCCTCCTAACTGATACTTAGCTACTGTTTTTTTATACTCACTTATGCTGTTGTATTGAACTTTTGCAAATATGCGCAATGTGCTAACCATAAATGAAACATAATTAATAACTGTTCTGTTATTGTCCCCATTTTCAAAGCTCTGTCTGATTTTTCTTCTAAGTATATAGAGCCTGATTTCATAAGCTACCACAAAAAGTATTAACAAATTCAATAAGGCAACAATAGAATAAATTAATTTCTCCTCTTTATTATCTTTAACCTTTTTTTCTTCTACTTCATCATCTAAATGCTTATCCTTATTTACGTTTTGAATTGTCTGCTTATTACCACTATTAGAATCATTATTGTTGCCTGAAATACTATCATTTGTTCCCATTAAATCTCTATATTTACTGTTAGTTTCAAATGGAATCCAGCCGATTCCATCCTGATAATACTCTGCCCAGGAATGATAATTAGATTGTTTAATGTTAATTGTTTGATTTGCCTTAACATTTTCTATATCTTTTTTGGTAATTAAATAACCTTTTACATATCTTGATGGAATTCCAAAATACCTAAACATTAAAACTGTAGCTGTTGCAAAATCTTTATTATTACCGGTTTTGTTTTTCTCTAAAAACTCTGTAAGAAAACTTCTATAATCTTTTATTCCTTCTGACTTTTCATCATAAGCTATATTTTTATTAAGAAAATTTACAATTGCAGATTTTGCATCACCATAAGATTTTCTTTCAGTATTGTTTTTCAAGTATGTACTTAATAATTGCTTTTCAGTATTAGTTAATTTTAAATAATTCTCATATACAAATTGATTGTAATAATTTTCCTTTACCATATAATCTGTTTTGGTTTGTAATCTATTTAATTTATCAACCATTTCAGAAAAATTATTAACTATGTTTTCACTTACAATAAATGTATAGTTTTTCTTTCCATAAACACCTTTTGACTCAAGACTTTCATCGCCAATTCTGTTTTTATTTTTTAGTTTTTCATTATCAGTAATATATTCATAAGGCGTGTATATGTATTTAGATGATGCCCCTACAACACTAACTGTCATTTTGTTTTCTGACTTTTCTCCAAGTAACTCCTGTTTTCCATTTGCTAACTGGCTTTGACCATAGAAGCTGTCTTTATGTAACCAATAAAATAAATTTGAATATTTGTATAAAGTCTTTTTGTCTGTGCTTTCCCAGCCTTTGTCTGTAAAATCACCTGCCACAAATCCTTTTAAATAATAAACCTCAGGCTTAGACATTTTCACTTTTAAGGCTATGTTGTTCTTTCTGTTGTATCTAAAATTATCTATTTGTTCTGTTAAAATAGAATTTACTTTCTTTATACTGTTTGCCTTACCACCATTCTCATTCCATAAAATATTGGATATGGGATTTATTAACACACCTATTATTAGCACTGTGCCAACTACTATTATTTGTGCTTTCCACCTAATGGTTGCCTTACCAATTGTTTTATTTAAATAAATTGCCATGTTTGCAAATAGAACAATGGTCATCCAAATTGTACTTTTGTTATTTCCAAACACCCCCTGTAAAACCAAAATACTAATTCCAACAATAAATAAAGGTAATAGTCTTTCGCTGCTTATCAACACATGCAGTGTTAAAATTAACAGCAAAATAAGTACAAGAAATATTACATCCATACTTCCATTAGAAGTCAGCTTGTATTGTGAAGTTATCACTCCGAATTTTTCTCCAACCATATTTCCAATTTTATTTAGAAATACTTTTCCATTCAGACCAAAGGATGTGATTTTAAAATCTAATAAAGTTATCAAAAATCCACCTGTTCCTATTAAAAGAATAAGTTCCAAAACGCTTCTCAAAATAGCTGTTGATTTACTAGCTTCCGTATTTAATTTTTTTAAATCAACTGTACTTTGATTTTTCATTTTTTCACCTTTCTGTGTTAGTTAGAAACAACAATCACATTTTCATAATATAGTTTTTGTTCCTGTAGTTTCTTTTCAAAATCCACAAAATAATCCTTATTGCTGTCAACATCTAAAACTTTCAAAAGATTTCCTGTTAAGTCTTTTTGCTCTGTTATTTTATAAGTTATCCATTTTCCTTTGCTACACCAGGAAACACTATGAGATATATTTTTTTCAATTAAACTTTTGCTAAGGGAAAACAAGCGTTGTCCTAACTTGTCCCAAGCTTCATAGCTTTCCTGTTCATCTACATTATTAAAAAGTATCATTACCAGGTCTTCTGTCTCTTTTGACATTTTCTTAACCATAGGTGTTTCATATTTACCTGTTAATTTCCAATGAATATTTTTTATGTTATCTCCCTTAACATACTCTCTAATATCGTACATTTCACCGGAAGAAGCACTGTTACTTTCCACAAATTTCCATGAATCTATGGCAGTTGTTCCACTACTTTCTTCTATTTTTATATTTGTTGTCTCTGGCAAAATAAAAATTTTACATATATTGCCTAATATTTTTCTGTTTGAAAAAATCCCCCACAAATCAACTATCTCTATATTCTCAACAGCTATGTTTATGCAACCACAATATTCCCTGCTAAGTCCTAATGGGATTTTCTCTGTTTTCTTCATGCCCATAAAAGTGCTAATTGTTACGGCTTTTTCCTCTCCGGTAAACTTATTTTTTATTTTGCAGTTAGCCTTAATTTCACTTAAAGGCAATAAATACTTTAATTTAATTATTAATTTTCCTTTTGTTTCTTTTTCCTTACCGGCAATTCCCGGAAACTTTAAATCTACACTAAGTCTCTTAAGGGCAAATCTGCCATACAATAAGGAAAACGCTTCTAATATTATTAGTACCAATGCAACTGTGAGAAATAATGATTTTTCACACAAAATTCCCAACAGCAAAAGAAAAATTAAAAATAATATCCATAAGATTTTTTTTATTTTCATAAGGTTCCTATCTTTTTTTAATGTTGTTTTAAATATTAATTGTCACACTGTTTAGAATTTCTTTTATGACTTCCTTGGAATTTTCATCATCTAACGGACTATTATTAAACACCATTCTGTGGCAACACACATCTTCAAATACATAGTCAACATCTTCCGGCACAACGAAATCTCTGCCTTTCATTAAAGCTCTCGCCTTTGCCATTTTGCAAATTGCCAAAGCTCCTCTTGGGCTTACACCTAGACTTACCAGTTCATATTCTCTTGTTTTTTCCACAAGGCTGCTTATATATTCATAAATTTCCTGAGATACGAAAATATTTTCTGCAAGGTTTTGTATGTCAATTAATTGTTCTCTTGTGACTACTGTTTTAACTTTTTCTAACGGATTTTCATGGTGTCTGTCTTTCATAATTTCTATCAGACTCTCTCTGCTTGGATAGCCCATGTTAAGTCTTACCATAAATCTGTCTAACTGAGATTTTGGAAGACTTTGTGTACCAATCCAGCCTGTTGGATTCTGAGTTGCAATTACAACAAAGGGATTACCTGTTTCTCTTGTGACTCCGTCCACTGTGATTTTTCTTTCTTCCATTACTTCCAACAATGCCGATTGAGTTTTACTTGAGGTTCTGTTAATTTCATCTGCCAACAAAAGATTTGTCATTGCACACCCTTCCATATACTCAAAACTTCCGCTTTCTTTGTTATAAACTGTAAAACCTGTTATATCTGAAGGCACGCTATCCGGTGTAAACTGCATTCTTTTATAATCAAGTCCTAAAACCTTACTAAAAGTTAAAGCTAAAGTTGTCTTTCCCACTCCCGGCACATCTTCCAATAAAACGTGCCCTTTGGAAATTATTGCCATTAAAACTTTTTCCACAATTTGATTTTTTCCTTTAATTACTTTTTCAACTTCACTAATTATGTCTTTTAACTTTTCATTTATTTTCTGATTTATTTTTTCAATCATACTTATGTCCTTTCATTAATTACACCCAATCTTATTCTTTTATTTGAGATATTTTCACCTGTTGTGCTTCATTACTTTTCAAATAGGTTTTATATATTTTTTCATCTTATTACTTCAAGACACTTTTCCTTTAATTCTGAATAAAGCTTTACTTTAATATGTAATATCGTACTTGTCTTTTATTCCATAGGATGTGCCTGACTGATTATATCCACCAATATCTTTGCCATAAGCCAACGTATATCTAATGAGAATATTGTCCCCATCCTTTGGCTTATATTCTGACATGCCATACTCCTTAAATTCACCATTTACGCAATATGTCCAACCTGACCCCTGACAAAAATCAAACTCTGACAGACTATCCATATCGTATACATAGTTTCCGGTTGCAGGATCTATATTAAACTGTAAACCGTCTTCTTGAATTTCTTTCTTTAATTTATCGTCAATTTTCCAACCTTTTAATATCCCTGGTCTGCCAATTGACTCCAAATAAAATCCTGTGCCTGTTGTCCCTGTGTTAGTAAATGTAAAGCCACTTCCATCCATTGCTCTTTCAAACACATCTGCTGCACTGTCACCATAATAAATGTCAACTTTCTTAGGTTTAAGTAAAACGCCTAAATGTATAACCTTTGCATCTATGCTGACCCTTGCAGTTCCTATTACTGTTCCCTGATCTATGTATGTACATTTAACTTTATAAGTAAATACTTTATATCTTCCCTGATTGTCGGTTAGCTTAATTTCCAAATTATTAATTCCATTTTGTAAATTAAGTAAATAACCAACATATTTTGCAGACCATCGATATTGAATCTTTTTGCCATTTAACTTAACTTCTATTCCATCATAGTAAATCCTGTTATCTTTGTAGTCCTTGGCGCCAATGTACAATGTAAAAGTTTCCCCGTTAATATCCATTCCATCTTTTATATTTATGTACTCAAGAATTGGTTCTGTATCTTTTGTAGCCAATGGCACATATTTAACCGTGTATGTTTTATTTATTGAAACACCACCTGTGTCCACTGCTTTCAGTCGTATGGTGTTGTTTCCAATTTCTAACTTCGTACTGTAAGCATTTTGGCTACCTTCAATAATATCTCCATTGACAATTACTGAAAGTTTCGCCTTACTGCTTCCATTTCTAACAAGTGCAAAAAAGCTTATTTTATCTGCATTAACTGTCTGATTTTCCAAATCTGTTTCGATTCCGAAACCTTCCTGATACTTTAAAACAATTTTAAAAGTTTTTGTTATTTCATATTTGCCATACTTTCCTTTGGCAATAATTTCATTTTCCCCTTCTTTTAATACAACAGAATATTTACCATTTTCTCCAGTTATGTTTTTGCCATTTAAACTAAGAAACATTTCTCCATTATTGTTTCCCATTTTTGCCAGTGCAAAAAATTTTAAAATTGGTGATGATACTGTTTGATTTTTCAAATCCGTAGATATAAAAAGATTTTCTGTGTCTACGTTTACTGTATATTTTTTCTGTGCATTTATTTCCTGACCATCTTCAGTTCTGTATGTAATGCTAATTCTTATATCATTTGCGCCCTCTTTTAGCACAACTCTGCCATCAAAATTAGTTACAACCATTTCATTTACATAAACCAGTTGTTGCTCAACTGTAAGACTATCTATTAAATGCTTTATCTTAAATGAATATTCATAAGTTGATATTGTTTCTCCATCCTTAATGGTTGTGGAAAAATATTCTTTCTTAACTTTTTTATTTTTTACGTGGGATACATATTTTCCGCCGTCTTTTCCCGGCCCGGTATTAGAAGGGTTACTTCCTCTTGATTTTTTGGAAGTGTTATTTAGATTTGTGTTCTTATTACCTATATTTTTTGTATTCTGATTGCCTTTATTATTATTGTCGTTTCTATTATTCTCTACATCGTTACTTCTGTTATCAGTATTGTTACTGCTATCGTTATCTGACTTATCACTTTTATTGGCAGTATTGTAATCGCTGTTGATATCTGACTTATTACTTTTATTATTTGTGTCTTCCTGATTTTGTGAATTATCTATATCATCTAGGTTCAGATTACTGTTTTCATAAACTTTGGACGTATCTGCCAGTTTATCTTTCATTGGATTGTCCGGCACATCCCCCCGATTATTAATTACATTAAATGTAGTAACAATAACAGCAATAACCGTAATTATAACGACTATATTATTTATTAAATTTTTGTATTTTTTCTTATCCATAGTCGCTCCTGATTACTTTTATCATAACAATTATCTAAGTTGTAAATTCTCTTACATAGATTAAATCTCTGCTTACCAAAAACTATATTTTTGAAATAATTTACTATAAAAAGGCAACAAAAAAAACACATCCTCCTCACCCGGAAAATATATTTAAACCACATATATGGCAGGTCTCCTGACTCAGCTTCATCCTTAAAAGCGCCTTCCCAGTTTCCCAGTGACATAATTGCTTTCTCGTCTGCATTACAGTAGTGGTGACTGCTTCGGGTTCTAACCGAATTCCCTTTTAATCGACACAAACGTTTTATTTACCTTAGAACCTGTTAGATTCTGTAAGTAAATAAAACCTTTTGCCGAACCATATACTGATATTCAATTAAATTGTTTTTATAATAGCATTATTTATCCTATATTTCAATGGACATAACTTACACAAAAATGTATATTTATACAATCATAAGCACCATCTTAAACAAAAATGCTACTATCCAGGCAATTACACATTGTAAAACCACAAATCCTATTGCCCATTTTCCGCCTAATTCTCTTTTTACAGAAGTAACAGCGGCTACACATGGTGTATAAAGTAAAGTAAATACTAAAAATACTATTGCACTTTTCACATTAAACATCGATGTTATGGCTCCACCACCTAACAATACTTTTAGTGTACTTACAACACTTTCCTTTGCTGTAAATCCTGTGATTAATGCTGTTGATGCTCTCCAATCTCCAAATCCTAATGGTGCAAATATTGGAGCTATCACTCCACCTATCATTGCAAGCATGCTATCTCCTGCATCTTTTACTAAGTTAAAATGTATGTCGAATGTCTGTAGGAACCATATTATCATTGAAGCTAAAAATATAATTGTAAATGCTCTTGTTATAAAGTCCTTCGCCTTATCCCACATTAATCTTAAAACACTTTTGGCACCAGGTAATCTATAGTTTGGAAGTTCCATTACAAATGGTACCGGTTCTCCCTTGAATTTAGTTTTATCTAAAATAACAGCATATAAAATTGCCACAATTATTCCTGTAAAATATAAGCCTACCATTACCAAAGCTGCATTGTGACTGAAAAACGCAGCTGCGAAAAATGCATAAATAGGAATCTTTGCTGAACAACTCATAAATGGTGTAAGTAAAATAGTCATTTTTCTGTCTCGCTCTGATGGCAATGTTCTTGTTGCCATAATTGCAGGAACTGAACAACCAAATCCAATTATCATTGGTACAAAGCTGCGTCCTGACAAACCTAATTTTCTAAAAGGTTTATCCATTACGAAAGCTATTCTTGCCATATAACCACTATCCTCAAGTAATGACAAAAAGAAAAACAATACAACTATTATTGGAAGGAAACTAAGTACACTTCCCACACCAACAAAAATTCCGTCAATTACTAATGATTGCAATACTTCGTTAACGTGTGCCCCATTCATTGCATTTTCACATAAGTTGCTTAAATAGGTTATTCCCATATCCATAAGGTTTTGAAGCCATGCTCCCACCACACTAAATGTTAACCAGAAAATTATTGCCATAATAACAATGAATGATGGAATTGCTGTGTATTTTCCTGTTAAAACCTTATCAATTTTTTTGCTTCGTATTCTTTCCTTACTTTCCCTTGGTCTGACAACTGTCTGTTTACATATTTTGTCAATAAATGAAAAACGCATCTTTGCCAAAGCGGCATGTCTGTCCATGCCACTTTCTTTTTCCATTTGGATAATAATATGCTCTATCATTTCTTTTTCGTTTTGATCTAGATGAAGTCGGTCAATTACTTCCTGATCACCTTCTATAATCTTACTTGCTGCAAAACGTATTGGGACTTCATTTTTATGGGCGTGGTCATCAATCAAATGCATAATTGAATGAATGCCTCTATGTACTGCACCACCATCTTCTCCCTCAGCATCACAAAAATCCATTCTTCCCGGACGTTCTCTGTAAATTGCCACATGCATTGCATGCTCAATTAACTCATCCACACCTTCATTTTTTGCCGCTGAAATTGGCACAACAGGTATTCCTAAAGAAGCCTCTAACTTATTTACATCTATTGCTCCTCCATTGGCAGTAACCTCATCCATCATGTTAAGTGCAAGAACCATAGGAATATTTAGTTCTATTAATTGCATTGTCAAATAGAGATTTCGTTCAATATTGGTAGCATCCACAATGTTAATAATTCCTCGTGGTCTGTCATCTAGAAAATATTGGCGGGACACTACCTCTTCACTTGTATAAGGTGACATTGAATATATGCCCGGCAAGTCCACAACCATTGTATTTTCCTGGCCTCTAATTGGGCCATCTTTTCTGTCTACAGTAACTCCTGGAAAGTTTCCAACATGCTGATTTGCTCCTGTTAGTTGGTTAAACAATGTTGTTTTTCCACAATTCTGATTTCCTGCAAGGCCAAATGTAATTAACTTACCTTTAGCTATTTTTTCTCCTCTTTGTTTAACATGATAAATTCCCGGCTCCCCAATATGAGGATGCGTTGTTTTGTTATATGTTGGATTACTCTCTTTTTGATATTGTTGCTCTATGACCTTTTCATCTACAAGTTCTATATCAATACATGCAGCATCATCCTTCCTAAGAGTCAATTCATATCCCCATATTCTATACTCTATAGGATCTCCCATTGGAGCTGTTTTCATATATTCAATCCCTGTTCCTTCAATAAGTCCCATGTCCAAAAAATGTCTTCGAAGTTGTCCTTCTCCACCAACATGTATAATTTGACCATGTTCCCCTTTTTTTAACTCAGATAATTTCATAATTTTCTCTTTTCTTTCCGCAAAATAAAATTACAGTGCCTATTTTATTTCCTCTGCTATTATGCTGATAAAACTTAAACACACACTGTAATAAGTATAAAACATATTTTTTATTTTACAAATACATATACAATAATTTATTATATTTTTCCAAAATAATATATAATTAACTTATCAATATGGACTTTGCTTTTCCAAAATTACTTAATCGTTGTAATTTTTTTGTTAATTATATTTTAAGTTATATAGTATTATTGTGCAAATACCTATAATTAATAACTTTCCATGGGTAGAAAGCATAAAAAACTACAGTAGTTTATTCATTATTTTTTGTCTTCTTTTGATCAGTTTTCTTTTTTGTAGTCTTCTTTCTGCTATGAGATGTCTTTTTTACTGTTTTCTTAGGTTTTACAACTTTAACCTTTTTAGAAAATGTTCCCTTTGCTATTTTTGTTTTTTGGGCTTTCAAAACAATTTTTTTAAGTTTCTTATTTTTTGCAAACATCGTTTTTGTTAATTTTGCTACGTTCTTGCCAATTGTAATTTTCTTTACATTTGTTAAATTAGCAAATGCTTTATTTTCAATGGCAGTTACCTTGAAAGTTTTATTGCTAATCTTAACAGTTCCGGGAACTTTAACACTCTTTACTTTTTTATTCTTTACGCCTGCAAATGTTACTGTATTTTTCTTGCCTGTAGATATTACCTTGTAAATGTTGCCCTTAACATTGTACAGACTACCTTTCTTTACAACATTCTTAGATTTGTCTACAACATTAATTATGCATGTTGAAACATCGCCATCTTTTACCATAACAACTGCAGTTTTTCCTTCTGCAACAGCATGTATAACTCCACCTGCTTCAACTTCTGCAATAGACTCATCAATTCCGATAAATGATGGGAATTCACTATAAATTGCATTGTCAGGTGTACTTGTAATGTTTAGTTGTCTGTATTCACCAACATTCATTGTAATTTCATTGTCATCTAATAAATAACTTTCATAGTCAAAGTCCCGTGTTTCCTGCTGGTTGCATACATGAACTTTACATGTTGCCTTAACTCCGTTATCTGTGCTTACAGTAACTACTGCGTCACCTGGTGCTACTACATTTATCATACCATCATCTACAGTTACAACATTTTCATCACTTGATGACCATTTTAAATTAGGGAATGTTGTGTCAAAAGGTGCAACTGTCGCAATTAAAGTAGCTACACCTATATCTGTTGAAATATTCACTTTTGTTTTATTTAAGTAAATTTTCTTTGCTTTTACAACTTCGTTTTCAGGTATATATTTTGCTGTTAATGTAATTGACTTTGGAACAGCATCATATGTATCAAAATCACCTTCATAGTCATAACCTTTTTTCTTAATATCTTCTAATTCAGCCTTTGTCTCATCATCTAAATCGTCCGTACTCAAGTCTGGATGGAGTATTATGTATTCATCATAAGTAAGATGATATTTTGTTGTCCAGCCTGCAAACTCATAGCCTTTTTTCTTAGGGACTGTTGGTACATTGCTTAATGTTTTGCCAATGTATTCTTTACCAGTATAAATTGTTTTACCGTTTGCTACATATTTTACTGTACAAGGTGTAGGTGACAAAGTTTTAATATTTTTATCAACCCAATTAAGTCTTTCCTTTATCCAGCTTCTTAATCTTTCAACTTCCTGGTCATAAGTTAAATTAACAGCAGAATCACCCTCGTTGTAATTAATAGGTGATATACCCCATTTTTCAAAATTGTATAAAGCTGACTGTTTAACTTTCTCCTTATATTTATCAAGCTGTCCACCATCTTTTATAAGTTCTTCAACAGCAGCCTTTAATTCCGGCCAGCTATCTACAACTTTTTTAGAAAAGCTTTCATCCTCAAATAATCTTTCCAACCACATATTGCTGTTTTCTGTCCAGCCTGTAGTTGAAAAATCATCATATTCTGTTGACCCCCATGCCACATAATCAAAATCCCAAAGTGGTCCCCAGAATAATTTTCCATTTCTTGGTTTATATAAATATGTACTTGTTGAAGCATATCCATCACCATTCATTGAGAATTCCTGAATCAAATAGTAATAAACTGTTGATGCCACATCCATCAAATCTGAATAGGAAACGCCTTTTTCATTTTTGAAATTCTTTCCATAAATGGCATCTTCAACGCTTTGGACATAATTCTTTATGTAATTGTATTGTGTTTCATTGTAATAATCTTCAAAAGAAGGACTTTCAATTAAGAAAGTGTTGCTCTTTTTTGTTTTAAAAGATTTCTTTTCTTCATTACCATAAGGTTCAAGTGATAATAAATAGCCACCTGTTATAAATGGTTCCTTTGTTTCATGCATTGCATCTTCGTTTGCTTCCAAATCATCAATATTTACTCGTGTTTCCCCAACTCTTACATGTTCACACAAGAAATAGCTTCCGTAATAATCACCATTCATTACTACATCAACCGGTTCACTTTTTGGTGTAAATGGCATATTTAACTGGCTGCCAAGCCAATATGTAATCTTGTTTCTAAGCAAACTGTTGTCATAATAGTTTGCCAGTAAAACCCAATGTTTGTTCTTACCCATACCAAGTAAATCAGCTTTCTTATCTAACTTAATCTTGTAAGGTTTCTTGTCAACGCTCCAGGTTGAGTTTCCTCTGCCTCTAATATATTCTAACTGATAAGTTCCGCCTTTTGCCTTCTTACCTGTATATTCACATGTGTAATTATCTGGAACTGTCATTGTCATGTTGCCATAACATTCTGCACTGTGGTCAGATGAACCATTCATCTCTGCAATTGTTCCCTCTGATTCATCAATGTTAAAGTAAATTGTTGGCACTGTGCTTTCAACAAATTCAATAGAACTAATATCAAATTTCACATTATCTGCAGAAGCATCTAATACTTTAAGTTGAACTGTATGCTCACCTATTAAGTTCAAACTTGAAATATCTGTTGAAATATTCTTTGGATTTCTCCAATCATTTTTCTTCTTCTGTCTGTTAAGAACTGTCTTGGCAATTGGCTCACTTGCACCATCAACATAAATTCCTAACGTTACTGTTGTTCCTTTTTCTGACATGGCATCCAAACTGATTCTGTCAATTTTTGAACCATTGAAATTAAGTGTCTTATCAAGAACAATCTGATTCTCTAATAAGTTTTCTTTTGTGCCACTGAAAATAACTGATTTTGATTTTTCATCTTTTGTCATTTCAATTGTATTATTATCATTTTTAAGTTTTCCCTGATCTAACAGCACTGACATATACTGTCTGAAGTAATCACCCTCAATTTTTAGTTCATCCTTTTTGTCTGCGGCTGTTACATTGCCATTAACGTCTGCTTTTGTGGTTACATTGCTAAACACTGTAGCAGGTGCAACCATGCAAACAGACATTAATATTGCCACCGCTTTTACTACTTTTTCCCTTCTCATATTTTTATTCCTTTCAGTTTTATTTGGCTAATTGCTTCCTTTAATTTCAATTAACCATCTATTATCAAATTACACCTTACTGTGAGTCTTTAAAATTTGATGTAATTGTGATATATCATCATAATATCATCGAACTATTTAATGTCAATATCTGTAACGTTTTTATTTTAAATGTTATTGTATATTTTTATTTTCTATGTTCTTTTCATTTTTATGCTTTTCACTTTTTCTTTCTATTTGCCTATTTTATCTGGAAGCCACTCTCTTCCTTAACTTTCATATCCGTCACTTCCGCCTCATCCACTCTAATAAAATAATCACCCTGTTTTATTCTAAAAACATACATTTCAACATCACGATAATCTCCCTGTACTTCCATTTCCACGTTGCCATCGTATAAATTTCGGACATAACCTGTTAAGTTCATTTTATTTGCTTCTGTATAACAAAAATATCTAAAACCTACCCCTTGTACTCTGCCCTTAAAAATAATATGTTTTCTAACTAATTTTATTTCCATTTTTACCTTCCTTTCATATTCTAAACTGCAAAATCATCAAAATAGCATACTTATTTTCCTTTTTCATTTTAACATTCTTCCCTATTTGTGTTAAGATACTCTTGATTACAGTGTATCAAAGTCATTCCACATCTGTGCCCTAACTATGATGGGGATATGACTTTGAGACACGCCCCAGTATGAGCATAAAAGTGAAGCGATAGCTTCACCATATGCGAATACTTGGGGAGGATTGCGGGAGTGCAATGCACGGAGCAATCCGGGTAATCTATACTTCAACGTCAAAAAGTCATTCCACATCTGTGCTCTCACTATAATGGGGATATGACTTTAGAAAGGATTGTGTTATGAAAACAGGACTTGTACTAGAAGGCGGTGCCATGCGCGGCATGTTCACTGCCGGCGTTTTAGACGCCATGATGAATAACAATATTACAGTAGATGGAACAATTGGTGTTTCAGCCGGAGCAACTTTTGGTTGCAATTTCAAATCTAAACAAATTGGTCGTTCAATAAGATACAACATGAAATATTCAAAAGATCCACGCTATGTTGGAATTCGTTCTTTAATTAAAACAGGAGATTTATATGGAGCCGATTTTTGTTACAGAGAAATCCCCGAAAAGCTGGATATCTTTGATACCAAAACCTATCAGGAAAATCCAATGGCTTTTTATGTTGTTGCAACAGATGTAAATACAGGAAAACCGGTATATCACCTTTGCCCTACAGGAGAAGCTGATGATATTGAATGGTATAGAGCTTCAGCATCAATGCCCTTAGTTTCACGTATTGTAAAAATTGATGGTCTTGAACTTTTAGATGGTGGTATTTCAGATTCCATACCAATAAAGAAATTTAGAGAAATGGGCTACGAAAAAAACATATTGATACTAACCCAGCATAACGGCTATCGCAAAACCAAAAGCAGTATTATTCCATTATTAAAAATGAAAATGGGTAAAAAATATCCCAACCTTATTCACGATATGGAAATCAGACACAATGAATATAATAAAACATTGGACTATATTAAAGAACTTGAAAAAGAAGGTTCTGTTTATGTTATCAGACCTAAAAATCCAATTACAATTAAACGAACTGAACGTGATCCCAACAAGCTTAGACTTCTTTACAATGTAGGCTACAAAGAAGGGCTTGAACATATTGAAGCAATGAAAAAATTTCTAAATCAATAAAATATATTTTTAAATTTTCTATTGTATGTAAAGCATGTCGCTTGTGACATTCTACCCACCGAGCACGTGCCTATTCACAACTGATTTCTTTTCGCACCAAGGTGCTTCCCTGGTGGAACGCTTTTTATCTAATAGAAATTCCAGTGGAATTTCTTATTACACAAAAATCACAGGTAATTTCACTTTTGTGAAATCCCTGTGATTTTCTTTTATATGGCTTACATTATTTAATATTAACTATTTTATCTTCTGCCATACATCCCACTGACCTGACTTTTCAGGATTTTCTCCCTTTGTCCACCATTTTGCTCTATATACGTGTCCGTTATATGAAACATAATCGTTTCTTACATATATAGTTGATGCATCCCAAGCTGGATACTGACTAGGTTTCTGTGTTGTTGTTTCAGGTGCCTTTGTTGTTGGCTTCTCCGTTGTTGTCTCAGGTGCCTTTGTTGTTGGCTGCTCTGTTGTTTCAGGTGCTTTAGTTGTAGGCTCTTCTGTTGTTGTTTCAGGTTGCTTTGTTTCTTCCTGATTATTTCTTAATGCCGCAAGAAATGCTCCATTTTCTTTTGCAAAAGAATTATTATTCTGACTTGAATCCCAGTTAATTGACCATGTCATAATTCCTCTCAAGCCCGGATACTTATTATTAAGTTCTGTAAATGCGCTTTGAAGATCCTTATTTGCAATCTGTCCACTACCTGCCGCACTTACTGATGATGGAACACCAATGACAACCTGATCTGGTCTAAGTGGAGCAAAGTATGTTGAAGCATCTGTTGAATTTGTATAATATGCTCCTACATGGAATCCCTTTAAGAGCATTTCACACATTGCAACTGTGCTTTCCTTTGTACCCATGCTATAAGAAGTTCCATCAAGTCCTGTAATAGGTGCTGAATTATATAACTGTACATGTACATATGATGTTTCGTTTCTTAATGCATTAATCATAGGTAAATATACCCCTGCTCTGCTATCACAGTATTGATTAATTCCACCATAGAATGAGTAACCTAACTGTACATAAAATGTTTCAGGTGCCCATGATAAAATGAAATCATCACCATAGCTACTGCAAATAGTTCTAATTGCTTTAATCATATTTACAATCTTTGGAGATGTAGGATTGTTAATGTCCTTATCATTTCCACTTTCAAACTGTACTGAAGACTGTTCTAAATCAATATCAATTCCATCAAATCCATATTCGTCTACAATAGATTTAATATCGCTTACAAACTGATCAACCGCACTCTGTGATGTTAATGAGAAGTAGCCTTCATAACCACCAATTGATAATACAATCTTCTTGCCCTGTGCCTGAAGATCTTTAACATCTTTCTTGAAATCAGCTTTTGTATAATCAGCTGTTAAACCTGAAATATTAAACTGCATCTTTCCATCTGTGCTACCTGCACTTACAGGTTCAGCAAAGGAGATATTAATTACATCCCAGTTTTTATCAACATCTCTTAATTTAATAAATGGATTTCCACCGTTATTCCATGTATGATAATAACCAATTAATAATTTTGATGAAAGTCCTGTTGATGGTTTTACATCTGTACCTGTTGACTGTTCCGGTTTAGTTGTAGTTTCTTCCTTCTTTGTTGTTGTCTGCTCAGGTTTCTTTGTTGTAACTTCTGCCTTTGTTGTAGGCTCTACTACAGGTTCTGTTACCTTTGCTGTAGTTGTTGGTTCCACAACAGGCTCTGTAGTTACCTGTGTTGTTGTATTTTCAAGACCTGTTACTACTACTTTAAGTGTCTGACCTGCTGTTTCTTTTCCGTTATAAACAGCTGTTACCTTAATTATATGATTTCCGTTAGTTGCAAATGTATAATTAAGCTGTGTTGCAGTATTGTATGTTCCAAATAACTGGCCGTCTACATATACGTTATATGTCTGACCTAAAGCCATCTGTTCATTAGTCTGTCCCCAGGCAAATGTTACATCTCCCTTGTTCTGGGAAATCTTTGTTAAACCAATAACTTCGATTGGCTGTTTTCCGTCAACTGTTGTAACTTCTTCTGCCTTCTTGGAAGTTGTTGTTTCCTGTGTTGTTGTAGGTTTAACTGTTGTAGTCTGTTCTGTTGTTGTAGTTGTTGTTTCTGTAGCTTTTGTTGTTGTAGGCTGTGCTGTTGTTGGTAGTTCGTCCATTGTCTTATCCATAGCCTTAGCCCACGCATAGTTGTTAGTTGCATCCCAGTTAATTGACCATGTCATTACACCCCTAAATGACTGGTACGCTCTTGGTGCAGTAAAACTTCCTGATGATGTTCCGTTCACAAGTGCCTTTACAGCAGTATTAATTACATCAGTTGATACATAGCCACTACCTGCTGCTTTGGCAGTTGATGGTAATCCTAACGCTACCTGATCAGCTCTTAATCCGTTCTCTAATAATAAAGTTGCAAGTGATGTTAAGAAATCTGCAGTTCCAACCTGTGCATTAAATCCGTTATAACCAATCATACCACCTGAGTTATAAAACTGTGGATAACAGATTGTAAGAATATCCTTAATCTTGTATGCAAGTCTGTAGTATGCTGATGTTGCTGCTGTTCCATTTGGATTTGTATCCTGGAAATAATATGTTTCCGGTGCCATTGTTATAATAAAATCATCTCCGAAATGATTATGTACTGTTCTTAATGCTTCAGCAATATAATCTGTTCCTGATACTGCACTACCTTCAAAGTCAATATCAACACCTTCAAATCCATATTCCTCAATCATTGAAATAAGGCTCTTTGCAAATTCATCTGCTGCTACCTGATTTGTAATATAAGTAGTTCCTTCAGCGCCACCTACTGAAATAATTACATGCTGTCCTTTTGCTTTTGCATCTTTGATGTCCTGAATAAACTGTGCTTTTGTATAGCCACCTAAGGCATTGCTTAAATCCTTATCAAGCTCAAAAGTAACCTTACCAGGTGTTGTTGATGAGTTTGCAAAAGATACACAAATCATGTCATAGTAACTTGGAACATCTGAAATCTTTAATGCTGTTGAACCATTAAGGAAGTTATGCCAATAGCCTGTTACCATATGCTGTGGAAGTTTTGAATTAACTGTGTAATTATTTTCAACAGTTGTTGTTTCTTCTACAGAACTTCCTCCCTTAGTTGTTGTTTCGATTTCTCCTGCTACTAAATCACTTCTAAGTTTCCACAATGTAAATGCTTCTGTTGGTGTCCAACCTGAATTTGAAGTATGTGCAAATGTACATTCATATACATTTCCCTGATACTGAACAAGGTCTCCTATGTTGTAAAGAACACTGTTTGGTGACCATTGAGGATATGCACCTGTTGAAGCCTTCTTTGTTGTTGTCTGTTCCGGTGCAGTTGTTGCCGGTACTTCAGGCACTGTTGTTACCTGCTCTGTTTTACTTGTTGTTTCAGGTGCTTTTGTTGTAGTAACTTTTTCTGTTGTTGTTTCTACAACACCGCTTTCATTATTTTCATATAAAACATTTCTTGAAATAATGCTACCACTTGAAACAGCTTTCTGTCTAAGTGTAACTGACTGAATATTGGATAAGCTTGCAGTTCCTTTACCTGACTTAAATGTAAATGTTAATGTATCACCAGGTGCCACTGCTTTTGAACTCCATTCAGGTGGTGTAATTACTGTATTTCCATTTTCAGTTGTAATTGTTCCACCTGCACTCCAGTCTCCTGTTAAAGTTTCACCGTTAATTGTTTTAATTTCTAATGAAGGATAGCTTAAAGTCTTGCCAAACTTTTCTGCCCATGGCATAACCGAAATATCTTTTGCTCCACTTGGAAGTGTTACTTTTGCATTTGTATTCTGCAAATTCAAAGTATATGACTCTCCTGAAGCCTGCACATCTAATTTAATGCCATCCATTTTTGGTGTAGTAATCTCATTTGTAGGAAGTGCCTCTGAACCATATAAAGATTCCTTCATTGCCTTAGTAACTGAATTTGTACTATCCAATGATGCCATCCATGAAATAAGTCCGCCTAAATGTTTACTCTTTACATATTTTCCTTTTTCAGCTACTGATTCTTCAGTATCACATGTAAAGAACATACCTGTTGACTCACTATAAAAATAGTTTGCCTTTGCTGTATCATCCCAATATTTCTTTAAATTATACTTACTTATTAAAGAGTTAATGTCTCCATATGCATAAGTTACGCCATTTTCTCCTGTTGCGTCTGCATATAAGCCCGGATTCTTAGAATCTCTTCCTGTTTCCTTTTTAACTTCTTTCCAACCTCTTGTGTAAGGTGCAACACCAACTACAATCTTTGAATAATCAATGCTGTCACCGTATTTATTTTCAAGATACTTAATGCATGAATCAACTGAAAGACCTGCGTCCCCTTCATCATATGCAGGATTTGTGTAAAGCGCTGTCTGGTGAGCAGTAAAACCTCCCCAGGCACCATTTAAGTCATATGTCATCATATTTGCAAAGTCTACAATTTTTAATACTTTTTCGTATTCAATTGCAGCCATCATCTTTGGTGATGCTGACATTGCCACTGATAATTCATAATACTTTCCATCAGCTTCTCCATAGCTGTCTAATGCATCTCTAATTGCCTGTAATAACAGTGTATAATTCTGTGTGTCTGCTGCTGAGCCCTTACATCCCTTATCAATGGCAACGCCATTGCCTTCAGGATCAGGATCTCTATCTGCTGTTGGATATTCCCAGTCAATATCTACAAAATCATATCCATAGTAATGAACAAATTTTGCAACATTGTTTGCAAAGTTCTTTCTTGTCTTTTCTGACGCTGCAAGTTTTGGGAAATCCCCTGATCTTGTCCAACCACCAACAGAAATACCTATCTTCATGTTAGGATATTTTTGTCTTAATAAAAGCATTCCTCCCAACACTCCTGCGTATTTGTTGTCTGTTCCAACTGAATATCCTACATTTGGATTTTCATAGTCAGCCCATGTGTCTGTTGTGATTAAATCACCATTTTCATCTGCATCCATAAATGCAAAATTCAAATGTGTTATTAAACTACCGTCAATCTTATCAGGTGTGAAATTCTTCTGACCTGAATAAATTGACCAATCACCGTAATACATTACGTTACGGTATGGTGCCTTATTTGCTTCTGCTTTTTGTGCTGCTACCTGTGATGCCTTTCTGGCTTCCTCAGTAACTTGTGCCTTAGCTGCGCTATAACCATACATAAGGTTTATTACCATTACCAATGTTAAAGCGATTCCGCTAATTCTACGAAGCAAACTTTTTTTTGATATAGATTTTTTGAAATTCATTGTACCCTCCCATTTTTTCATAAATCTAAAGCTTCTCCTCCACTAAAAATTCTAGACTAAAAACATTTTTAAGAAAACGTAGGCTTATTTTATTGGGTACTCTTTTTTCTAAAATCATTTTTGAAAATATTTTTATCCACAAACTTTATGTGAATATATTCTTGTTAAGTTCACTCACATTGCACGTGATGATGTAATAAAAAAGAACCAATATTGGAAAAAAACATTTCAATACTGGTTCATTTTCTTAATTTTAAAATGTCAATAGTTTATGCACAAACGTTGAAAAAAATGACACAAAAGTTGATTTTTTAGAATTATTTTTATTGCAAATCGTATATTTTTGCTTCCGTAAAGAAATCTGTATACACATTTGGATTGTAAAATCCCCTATGCCATAAGAAAACTTTTTGATTTATGTCTACAATTGGTCTTGCATTTCTAATATAGTTACTGCCAATGGCTTCTGAATAAACAGAATTATTTAATGTAATATTTCCAGAGCTGTAATTATAAAGTTCTATTTTATCATAACCATGTTCTTCTCTTGCTACAACAATCTTGTCATTACCAACAAACGAAGCTCCTAATTGATATTTTGGATTCCAAAGAGGGTTTCCGCCATTGCAAATTCTTATAGTTCTGTTTGTATCAAAAACGTAATAAACTGAATTCTTTGCCTTAGTCTTATTAGAAAATGAAGTAAATAAAACCAATGGTTTTTTAGGTGTAGTTATTGCAACATCAAATAAACGCTGTGTTTTTCCTGACACATTTTTTATAATTGTATTAAATTTAGTTGCTGAAATATTAGAAGTTCCTAATTTTGTTTTATTGTTAGAATTATAAATAGCTTTATTACTTAAATGTATAAAACCCATTCTAATATTAGGGTCACTAGATCCGGGATTAGATGTCATACAAATTCTAATAACACCATTTGTTGTTGTAGGCATAAATTTACAATAATACTGCATTTTTGCTGTTATTATTATTTTTTCTGCACTCCATTTTGTTCCATTAGATGAATAACGGTAAGCCCAGCTTTTGTTATTTACCCTATAGAAAATATAGTATTTATTTTGATATTTAATTATCTGACTATAACATACCTTTCCTGAAGAACTAAGAACTATGTCTTTGCTAAATTTTTCGATATTTTCTTTTTTGTCAGATATTCTTATATGTAATTTATTATCTATGTTATGTCCACCGGTATAAGCACACATTATTTTTCCATCATTCATAATAGTTACTGCTACACCATTATGGTCATCTACATCTGACTGTGACACTTTTTTTAATAATGTTTTATTTGTTTTATGTGTTATATTATTATATGAAGCAATTCCACTATAACCCTTACTTGTTGTAAATCCCCAATACACATTATTTTGTGTTTTGTTGTAAGACACAACCTGTGGATAAGACCACCAGCTCCAAATCATGTCACCAGTGCCTTCCCTGTTAATATTCAAAGCTTTTAATTGCCACTTTGCGTATAGTCTTATGTTACCTCTTGTGCCTTTTTTTAGCTTTGTAACTTTTTATCCTTGTACCAGCCTACAAAAGTATAATTCTCCTTTGTTGCCGGATATAATTTTACACTCCTCTCACAAGTATATTTCTTCTTATTTCTATAATCATTTACACCACCATTAGAAGTGTATGAAAGTTTGTATTTGACAGCCTTCCATAAAGCATAAATCCGTTTGTTTCCCTTAGAACCTTTTTTTATTTTTCTAATACGCTTTGTATAATTTTTGTCCTTATACCATCCCTTAAAAGTATAGCCCTTTCTTTTAGGCGAATATAATTTTGTATTTTTAGTTGATTTATATTTTTTAGTATTCTTCTTATTATTGGTTCCGCCTTTTAAAACATATGTAATCTTGTAGGTTTTAATCTTTGTTTTTGCCGAGATGTTATTACTAAAACCTAACACTAATGCCAAAGTCAGCACTACTACTGTATAAAATCCTATTTTATTTTTTATTTCATTTATAATTATTTGTTTTTCACTCATTTTTCTTCCTTTCAAAAACCGCTCTGCCAACTGACAGAGCGGATATTGTTTTAATATTCTATTCTTCTTCACTCTTGTCTTTTTTGAAAATAACAAGTTTGCTAAATACATAGTTTAGTAAAACTACAAAGAATGACATTGCTATCTTACAAACACTGCCTCGTAAGCCGAAGATTGCCTGATCAAATCCATGGTCCACAAGAAATGGAACGCCGAAAATTTCTATTAAACCTGTTAAGATTCTGGCTGATAAAAACAAACCAAGTTCTTTCATAACAAATTTAAACTTCCAGGAATAACTTCTAAATACCCATATTTTATTTGTAATATAAGCAAATATTACAGCAACTGTCCACGCTACAATATTGGCAATAAATACATCTATTGTGTTTGCCGACATTTTCAAAAGTCCTGACAGGCTTTGTCCCGGATGGCAAATCGTAATCATTACGCTATATGTAACCCAGTTGACTACTGTTGTAGCACCGCCCATTATAAGATACATTATTATCTCTTTGTATTTATTAAATAATTTTATTAATGATTCCATTAAATTTCTCCCAAGTATATAGTTTATTACACCCCCACTAACTATTTTCCAACTTTTTTTGATATTAAATAACGAGGTCTTCCCTTTACTTCCTCGTAAATCTTTGCAATATAGTAGCCGATGATTCCTAAACTCATCATTATGATACTACCTATCATCAATACCAAAAGTATAACTGTTGTAAAGCCTGCAACTGCATGTCCCATACAGAATTTTACAATTGTCTGTATTCCCAAAATAACTGCCAAAATAAAAACTATCACTCCAAGAATTGTTACAATCTGCATTGGTGCTGCTGAAAATGCAACTATATTTGTAATTGCATACTTTACCAATGACCATGTTGACCATTTTGACTCGCCTTCTTCACGCTCTCTTACATCAAATTCAACACTTGTTGTCTTGTACCCAATCCATGATGACAATGCTCTAAAGAAAGCATTTTTCTCAGGCATATTCAGAAGTGATTCTACTGCTTGTCTATCCATCAATTTAAAATCAGAGGCTCTTGACATATCAATCTTAACAGCCTTAGAAATTAATTTGTAGAACAAGCCTGCGCTCATCTTATGTAAGAAACTTTCCTTACCTCTGCTATGCTTAACACCTTCAACAACTTCGTAGCCCTGCTGCCAAAGTCTATACATCTCCACTAAAACCTCAGGTGGATGCTGTAAATCACAATCCATAACTGCACAACAGTCGCCATTAGCATTAGCAAGTCCTGCAAAAAGCGCTGATTCTTTTCCAAAATTTCTTGAAAAATGAATTCCAATAATATGCTCATCTTCTTTTGATACTGCTTCAATCTGATTCCATGTATCATCCTTTGAACCATCGTCCACAAAAATAATTTCGTATGGAATAGATGCTCCATTTAAAATAGAACCTATAACATTTGCAGCTTTTTTTATTATTTTTTCCTCGTTAAACGCAGGTAAAATAATAGATAATAAACCTTCTTTTTTCATTGGTTACTCTTACTCCTTTTCCTATACTCAAAACCTGTACAAGTATAACACACTAAAATTGCTCTGTACATATTAAACCCCTATTTTTACACATACTCTTTTTTCCGAATAATAAAATACGTTCCTATTACCAACAGGCTTGTCACTACCCATGTAAACGGATAAACTGCCATTAATATTTCAAATGAACTAAACATTTTGAATATTGTATTTATCCACACAATTCTTAACACACATGAGCCAAAAACTGTAAGCACAGCTGGTGTCATGGAGTGACCTATACCTCTTAAAGCACCACCTGTCACCTCATATAATGGTGGCAAAGCTGTTAAAAGACCTACTCTTATTAATCTCGCCACACCATACACCATTGCATCTTTATCTGTTGTGTATATGCCAATGAAAAATTCTTTTCCGAGAACAAAGACAATACTCATGCAGGCTGTGCATACCATAGCAAGTACAAGGCTTACCCTCAATATTTTTTTGCATCTGTCATATTGCTTTGCCCCATAATTCTGACTTGTAAATGTTATACACGCCTGTGTGAAAGCACTCGTCACAAAATAAGTAAAAAATTCATAATTTACTGCAGCCGCAGAACCTGCAATTCCTGCTGTCCCAAAACTGTTAATTCCAGCCTGAATACAAACATTTGACAATGAGAATACCATTCCCTGAAGCCCTGCCGGTGCCCCAATTTTTACTATATTGATTACCTCATCTTTGTTAAGTGATAATTTCTTTATATCCAGTCTGATTGTTTCATCTGCATGAATTAAGAAGAAAATAATCATTGATGCACTTATTGCATTTGCTGTAACTGTGGCAATTGCCACACCTGCAACTCCAAGGTCGAACACAATTACCAAAAACAAATTAAGGGCAACATTTATAACACCTGATACTAAAAGACAATATAATGGCTTTTTTGTATCACCAATACTTCGAAGCACAGCAGAACCAAAATTATAAACCATAAAAAACGGCATGCCACAAAAATAAATTCTAAGATATTCCACCGCCAAAGGTAATACATTATCAGGAGTATCCATCATACTTAATATTGGTGCTGCCACTGCATTCCCTATGAATATTAAAGCTATACCACAAATAATTGCTAATGAAATTACCGTATGTGCTGCTCTGTTTGCTTTTTTCTTATTACCCTGTCCTATTGCATTGGCAATAACAACATTGGCCCCAATGGAAAATCCTACAAACAAATTAACTATTAGGTTAATAACCGGACTGTTGCCACCAACGGCTGCCAAAGCCTCGCTACCTGCAAATCTTCCTGCAACAGCAACATCTGCTGAGTTAAACAACTGTTGCAAAATACTACTTGCCGCCAAAGGAAGTGCAAATAATATAATTTTATCTGCAAGGGAACCGCGTAACATGTCCACCTGCTTTGACTTCTTTTGTTTTACTCTTCTATTCATTCTAAACCTCATTTTTCTCTATGCTAATTTTTCCTATAACATTATAACATCCCTGTCAAGAGGCACTCATATTCCCTTGATTTATGCATAAACTATAGTAATAAGTTTTTGGAGAATTGTTATGTCTAATTCACAACAAGTTTCCTTATTAAAGCGAAGTATTTTATGGCTTTGCGTTCTAATTGCAGTCGTTGGTCTTACATACTACTATCAGGAAAATCTGTTTAAGGACGGCTTTGATGCAATAACCGTCTCTAATACAACCAAAGAGCTTCCAATCTATAATGTCCAAACTAATAAAAAACAAGTTGCGCTTTCATTTGATGCAGCTTGTGCTGATTGTAGTTTACGCAAATTGTGATATGTATTCCCCAGTATATATGGGGAGTTAGAAATGTATTGAGATTAGATAGCCTTTTTCTCCAAGTCCTCACAGTAAACGCTTGAAAATAAATGTTCCAGCTCATTTCCGAAGTTGTATGAGATTTTAAGTTTGCGGTTTTCATAAACTGTTATCTGGTCTATCATTTCCACAATAATATCTCTGTCTAATTCTTCAATGTCTTTCAGTTCCAACAACCGCCTTAACCACGGTGTTTCAAAAACATCTTCTGTTACACTTTCCTTTTT
>NZ_DBLZZO010000003.1:129727-149346 GCF_057858645.1 Eubacterium sp. | reverse complement strand
TCCAGTCCAATACAGACTCAGCCTCTTGGTTGCATAAAAAATGCGTAACAGATATTAAAACCTGTTACGCAATAAAAGTCTAACTTTTTGGGGTCACATCAGAAGTTTCAGCTTCTTTTTATCTGAAATTGAATTTAGAATTTTTGACTTTAATAAAGTGATAATTTGAGACAATGTGATTTATATAAAATATACATTTATATAAAATAGTTTAAAAATATTACAGAATAATTTTTCTGTAAGTATGGATTAGGTTATGTCTTAGGTGGACAGTTAAAGTCCGGACTTAAAAATTGTATTGCTGCATGTAAGTCAAACAATGACGCAAAAAAAGTTATGTTAAAAATGGTAGTGGACGGCAAGGTGAATAACAAATTTGGATTTGCCCACACACAGCTGGGATATATTGCATGGCTTGATGTAATGTATTAATTTATAATTGAAATATTTTATAGAAAGAAAAGTTTTCCAACATCTTGTATGGAAAACTTTTTTAGTTTATAATAGTATCCAAAGGTGCAAATGGGTGTACTATGCCCAAAAATATTACAGTAAAGGAGAAAACATGTCTTACACAGCATTGTATAGAAAATTCAGACCAACATCTTTTGATGAAGTAAAGGGTCAGGATCATATTGTGCAAACTTTAAAAAATCAGATAAATGCAAACAGAATAGGACATGCTTACTTATTTTGTGGAACAAGAGGAACAGGTAAAACCAGTGTGGCAAAGATTTTTGCAAAAGCCGTAAACTGCGAACATCCTGTTGATGGTAGTCCTTGCAATGAATGTGATGTATGTAAGGGGATTAATTCAGGCAGTTCCATGAATGTAATAGAAATTGATGCTGCCTCAAATAATGGTGTAGATAACATAAGACAAATCAGAGATGAAATACAGTATACTCCGTCAAGTGGAAAATATACTGTATATATTATTGACGAAGTTCACATGCTGTCAATTGGAGCTTTTAATGCTTTGCTTAAAACATTGGAAGAACCACCATCATATGTATTGTTTATATTGGCAACAACGGAACCACATAAGATCCCAATTACAATTTTATCAAGATGTCAAAGATATGATTTTAAAAGAATTTCCATTGATACTATTGTAAACAGACTTGTGGAACTTATGGAAAAAGAAAATATTGAAGTTGAAGAAAAGGCACTTCGATATGTGGCAAAAGCTGCAGATGGTTCCATGCGTGATGCACTTAGTCTTTTGGACCAGTGCATAGCCTTTTATTTAGGACAGAAGTTAACATACGAGAATGTTCTAGAGGTTTTAGGAGCTGTTGATAACGAGATTTTCAGCAGACTTACAAGACAAATCATTAACGGTGATGTTGTTTCATGTATTAATTTATTAGATGAAATAATTATGCAGGGACGTGAACTAGGACAGTTTGTTAATGATTTTATTTGGTATTTACGAAATTTGATGCTTATTAAAACATCTGATGAAGCAAGTGAAATTATAGATGCTTCCCAGGAGAGAATACAGTCTCTTAAAGAAGAAGCGGATATGGTGGATACAGATGTAATTATGAGATATATTAGAATTTTTTCTGAATTGGCAGGACAAATCAAATATTCATCACAGAAACGTGTGTTAATAGAAATTGCATTTATTAAATTAACTAAACCTGCCATGGAGAGAGACATAAGTTCATTAAATAACAGAATTGCTTTAATGGAGAAGAAAATAGAAAATGGTGATTTTGTTTCAAAGCAAGTGGCATCTGAACCTACTGTTCAGGCACAGGAGAAGCCAAAGGAAAAGAAGGTATTTGATAAACCGGTTCCGGCTGACATACAGGCAGTTGTGGATAATTGGGGAAGAATCAAGAGACACATTTCTAATCCATATAAGATTTATTTAAATGATGCAAGATTTAGCGTCAAAGGTGAAGACACCTTGCTAATTGTATTTAACGCAGGTTCAATTGGTTATGAAGGTTGTAATAAACCTGAGGTAATAGAGATGCTTACTAATGTGATTAGTGAAGAAATACAAAAACAGGTAAGAATTGAAATGACTATATTAGAAAATAATCAGAGTTTTGGTGATTATTTTATGGAAGTAGTCTCAAAAATAAAAATGGAAGTTGAAGAGGAGGATTTCTAAATGGCAAGAAGAGGAGGATTTCCGGGAGGCATGCCTGGAAACATGAATAATATAATGAAGCAGGCACAGAAGATGCAAAAGCAGATGGAAGAAGCACAGGCTCAGCTTGAAGAGTCAAGCTACACTGCAACATCAGGTGGCGGTGCCGTTGAAGTTACAATATCAGGTAAGAAAGAAATTACAAGTATTAAATTTGATCCGGAAGTAGTTGATCCAGATGATATTGAAATGCTTGAAGATTTAACAATGGCAGCAGTTAATGAAGCTATTAGAAAAATCGAAGAAGTATCAGCACAGAAAATGTCTAAAATTACCGGTGGAATGGGTGGTCTATTCTAATGGATTACTACAGTGGTTACATTACAAAGTTAATAGAAGAGCTTTCAGCATTGCCGGGAGTTGGTCCCAAAACAGCAGGAAGGCTTGCATTCCACATATTAGACATGCCTAGCGAACAGGTACATGATTTGGCGTCTGCAATTGTAGAGGCAAAGAATAATGTAAAATATTGTAAAATCTGTTGTACCCTTACAGATCAGGAAGTATGTCCAATCTGTAGCAGTAATCAAAGAGACCACAAGACAATTATGGTGGTTGAAACAACAAAGGATATGGCAGCCTATGAAAAAATAGGAGAATACAAAGGTGTATACCATGTTTTACATGGAGCAATTAATCCAATGGCCGGCATTGGGCAAAATGATATTAAATTAAAAGAATTATTTCAACGACTAAAAGATGATGTTGATGAAGTAATTATAGCTACAAATTCCAGCGTAGAGGGTGAGGCTACGGCAATGTATATTAGCAAGGTGGTTAAACCTTTGGGAATTAAAGTTACAAGAATAGCCAGTGGCGTTCCCGTTGGAGGAGATTTAGAGTGCATTGACAATGTTACATTGCTAAGGGCATTAGAAGGACGTGTAACAGTTTAACAAGTCAAAACAAAGAGGTATTCAAATGGATAGAAATGAACAGATACAAAAAATGGATGAGCTAAGGGATGCAATGAAACGCAGGGATTTTGACAGAGCAGTTGACATTGCAGATTCTTTAGATTTAAAGAGAATAAAAGACAATAATATTTTAAGTTTAGTTGCAGATGCCTATGAGGTGACACATAATTTTGAAGAGGCAAAAGAAGCTTTAACAATTGCTTATGAAAATACAAATGCAGGTAGACTTATTGCATACAAGCTATGTTTAATTTCTGTTAAAACAAAAGACTTTGCTGCAGCAAGAAGCTATTATGAAGACTTTATTGAAATGGCACCAAGAGATACTGCAAGATATATTCTAAGATATAGAATGGCAAAGGCTCAGGGAAAACCTATTGAAGAGTTAATTAATATTTTGGAAGAATATGTAAATCTTGACATGGAAGAAAAATGGGCTTACGAGTTGGCAAAACTTTATTACAAAGCCGGCAAAAAGGACAAATGCCTTGATATATGCGATGAGATTAATTTATGGTTCTCCGAAGGAAAATATGTAAAGAAAGCCTCTGACTTAAAAGAAAAAATCAATAATCCAAAGGCTGCAAAGATAAAAAAAGAAAAAGAAAAAAAGGCTAAAACACTGGCGGAAAACAGTGGGGATGAAATTATAGAAATTACTGATATTTCAGAAGATGGAGTGAAGGCTAAAATTGTTGATGCTCCAAAAATGACTGAAGAACCAACTATTGCTGAAATAGTAAGTAATGAAAATGGTCAGACAAAAGAAGAAGTGAAGCCTGAACCTGAAAAAACTTCAGAGACTGTGGATGAAATCCAGTTCTTAGATGAAGACGGAAATGTTGAAGAAAAGAAAATTATTTCTAAAGCAGAAGAAAAATCACATAAGAAACAGAAAAGAACTTTTAGACCTTTTGAAATTAATCCTGATATGATACAGAAAGACACAGCTTCTGTAATCAAACCGGAAAAAGAAGAGGAGAGTGTTCCAGAAGAAGTTGAACCAAAGCAGGCTGAAAATGAAGAGAAGAATATAGAAGAATTTATTAATTTGAATTCAAGTGAAGATGATGATATGGAAGAAATTATTCTTTCTGATGAACCTGAAACAGTCGATTCAGTAACATCACAGAATGACAAGGTACCTGAAATTGTTGACGAAGCTCAGCAGGAAACAAAAACTAATGATGATCAGGTTGAAGTTACAAACAGTGACAATACTGAAACAGTTAAGGGAACAATTGAAAATGGCGAATTTGAACCGGATTTACATGACGGTGACATTACAGTTGGTCAGTTGCTAAACGATGAAGAACAGCCTAGGTCACAGGCAGATGAGAAAGTTTCAGAACAGGTTGAACCGGAAGAATCAAGAACTGAAAAATTAACAGGCATTAATGATGTAAGTGATATTTTAAGACAGCTTCAGGAAAGAGGAATTCTTAAACCTGAAACTGTAAAAGAAGCAGTTGACATTATTAATGAGGCAGCAGAAGTTAGTGACAGCAATTCTAAAGCAAAGCAAGAAGACAGCATACTTCCAATTGATGAAAGTGTTATTGAAGAGTCTGATGATGAACTGGTTTCTAAAGAAGAATTAAATGAAACAGAAGAAAAAGTTGATGGCACTGAAATTGATGATGCAATTAAGGTAGAAGAAAGTGTTCATGATAACATAGAAATTGATGAAAGCGATATTGTTTTAGAAGAAGATTTAGAAGAAAACAAAAACGCTCAGTCAACTGAGAATATCGTTCCTGACGATTTGGGGAGCACACGTATATTTGGAAAAATTCAGATTCCTTCAAGTGAAGAAGAACAACCAAATGTAAGCAGAGTTGTAAAACCACAGGTAGAGGAACAAATTGAAGAAGGACTACATGAGGAAACAGGTGAAGTTCCGGCACTTGATTTAGGCTACAAAACACCAACAAGAGATGAAAGCAATGACTTAGGACAGAAGAAGATGTACAAAAATATTGCTGCTAACTCTGATATGGGATATAAGACTGATAAACTACCAACCCGCGATGAATTGCAAAAAGCAATAAAAGAAGCAGAGGAAGTTGTATCAAATAATCAGGAAGACTCAGATGTAAGAGTTAAAGAAAACCCAACATCTAAAGTTGAAATATTAGCAGGTGCTGGTATTGTTCCGGAAGGTGAATTTGAAGTTGAGTCTAAAGAGCAAAAGCAGGCTCAAGGCAAACAAAAGTTTGACACACCGGTAGGCGAAGATAGGATTATAGATACTCCTAAAACACAGGTGGTTGAAAAGAAAACATCAGTTGGGGCAGAAGCAAAAGCAGAGTCTGTTGAATCGGAAGAGAAAGCAACTACTGCTGAGGCAGAAGAAAAAGCAGATAACAAAAGCATTAACACTGAAACGAGAACAGAAGAAAAAGCTGATAATATAGAAGCAAAGATAGAAGAGACCGTTGAAGTAGAAAAAGAGGCGGATGAAGCTGCAGAAACAGAAGCAAATGTGGAAGAACCAGCTACAGCTACTGAAGCAAAAACGGAAGAAAAAGTAGTTACTACAGCAGAGGCAGAACCGGAAGAAGCAACAGAAAATAAAAAGACAGAAAAGAAAGAAGACCAGACAATGGATAATAATATTGTTCGCGAGAATGTTTTATCAGAAGCTGAACTTACAGAATTTAAAAACTACTTGAATGTTGAAGGATTTGAAATTAACATAAGAGAAGTTTTACAGGAATTGATTGTTAATTATTCTCCAAATGGTAAGTCAGAACATGGAAATGTAATTATAATGGGGAATGAAAAAACAGGAAAGACAACATTAGCCATTGAATTAATTAAACTTGTAAACAGAAAACGTGGTAGAAGAAACAGAAAACTTGCAAAAGTTGATGCACGAGTGCTTAATAGAAAAGGCTTTAAATATGTATTAGGCAAGTTAGTAGGCAGTGACTTAATTATCGAAAATGCAGACCAACTTGGAAAAATGACTGTTATTAGCCTGTTAGATGGATGTGGAATGTTTACAGATGACATGCTTATTATTCTTGAAGGAAATGAAGATGGCATGGAAGAGTTACTTAAGGAGAATCCAAAACTTGAAACTACATTTAATCACATTGTTAGAATCAAGGAATACAACATTGAGGAATGGGTAGAATATGGAAAGCGTTATGCATTGAACAAAGGATACGAAATGGACGAACTTGCCAACTTGGCATTTTATAAGGCAATAGATGATTATTTTGGAGCAAATAAGGGAATTTCACAGGACAATGTTGAAGAAATAATCGACAATGCCATTGCGCATACCAAGAAGTTGGGAAGAAAGTTCAAAGGTATATTTGGTTCAAAGTCAAAAAATGACGGACTTAATTTATTACAGGAATCAGATTTTGAAATTTAGTATAATTCAGACATATAAAATTTTCATATTTAAGAAAGGAAGTAACAATGGAAAATTTACAGCTTGCAAAAATTGCAAATGAAGTGAGAAAGAATGTTGTGACAGCATTACACAGTGCAAAGTCAGGACATCCAGGTGGATCATTATCAGCAGCAGACATGCTTACATTTCTTTATTTTGAAGAAATGAATGGTCTTGATCCAAAAAATCCAAACAAACTGGATAGAGACAGATTTGTTTTATCAAAAGGACATGCAGCACCGGGATTATATGGTGTATTAGCAGAAAAAGGATTTATTCCAAAGGAAGATTTAACAACTTTAAGAAAGATTGACTCATATTTGCAGGGACATCCTGATATGAAGCACACACCTGGAGTTGATATGTCAGCAGGTTCTCTTGGACAGGGAATTTCAGCAGCAGTAGGTATGGCACTTGCCGGAAAGATGGATAACAGTGACTATCGTGTTTATGCAATGCTAGGTGATGGAGAAATCGAAGAAGGACAGGTTTGGGAAGCAGCAATGTTTGCAGGTCACAGAAAATTAGATAACATGGTATTTATTGTGGATAACAATAATTTGCAGATTGATGGAACAGTTGAGGATGTATGCTCACCTTATCCGATTGATGAAAAATTTAAGGCATTCAATTTCCATGTAGTTACAATTAACGGACATGACTTTGACCAAATCAGAAGGGCTTTAAATGAAGCAAAAGAAACAAAGGGTATGCCAACAGCAATCGTTATGAATACTGTAAAAGGAAAAGGTGTATCTTTTATGGAAAATAAAGTAAATTGGCATGGTGCAGCTCCTAATGATGAGCAGTACAAAGTGGCAATGGAAGATTTAAAGAAAGTAGGTGAAGCATTATGTCAGAAGTAAAGAAAATCGCAACAAGAGAAAGCTATGGTAATGCTTTAGTAGAACTTGCCAAAGAGCATGATGATATTGTAGTTCTTGATGCTGACTTAGCGGAAGCTACAAAAACAAGTATTTTCAAAAAAGCTTATCCTGAAAGACACATTGACTGTGGTATTGCAGAAGCAAATATGATGGGTATTGCAGCAGGTTTATCAACTTGCGGAAAAGTACCATTTGCAAGTACATTTGCAATGTTTGCAGCAGGAAGAGCATATGAGCAGGTAAGAAACTCAATTGGTTATACACACTTAAATGTGAAAATTGGAGCTACACATGCAGGTATTTCTGTAGGAGAAGATGGAGCTACACATCAGTGCAACGAAGATATTGCACTTATGAGAACAATTCCAGGCATGACAGTAATTTGTCCATGTGATGATATTGAAACAAAGGCGGCTGTAAAAGCGGCTTATGAAATGGATGGCCCTGTATATTTAAGACTTGGAAGATTAGCAGCACCTGTTATTAACAAGGAAGACTACAAGTTTGAAATTGGAAAAGGTGTAAAAATGAGAGAAGGTAGCGATGTAACTATTGTTGCCACAGGTCTTATGGTTGGCTATGCATTAGAGGCAGCAGAAAAACTTGCAGCAGATGGAATCAATGCAGAAGTAATCAACATTCATACAATCAAACCTTTAGATGAAGATATTATTGTTGAATCAGCTAAGAAAACAGGAAAAGTAGTTACAGTTGAAGAACATTCTGTAATTGGTGGACTTGGAAGCGCTGTATGTGATGCATTAAGCAGTAAATTACCTACAAAAGTAACAAAATTAGGTGTACAGGATGTTTTCGGACATTCAGGTCCTGCAGTAGAATTACTTAAAGAATTTAAGCTAGATGGAGAAGGAATTTACCAGCAGGTAAAGGAAACTTTAGCATAATTTCAAATAGAGCATAGTTATAAAAAGATTCTTATGAAGAAATAGGAAATATAATTCCCAAACTTAAAGTTAGAAAGAACTAAACTAATAAAATAAAACAAATGGTTAAATACTTAAAACAATGTCTTAATAATTTTAGTTAAGACAGGTTTACTGTTGCAAAACAAAAAACAGATGTTATAATAGCCATTGTTAAACGAAATGCAAGGGAGCAGACGTAAAGGTCTAGCTCCCTTTTTCTTTTGTTTTTAGGAGAATAAAAGAATTTCGTAAGAAGGAAAACATACCCCTTTAAAATGTTTCCCCACAAGAGAAATCTTGTGATGAACATTTGAAAAAAGTCAATTCAAATGTTTAAGAGAAAAAATATGACTGAAAGAATGGAGGAAAAAATTATGGACGCAAAAGAAATTATTCAGGCAGCTACAGACAGTAGTTTTGCAATCTGGTTCTTAATTGGTGCTGGTTTAGTATTCTTTATGCAGGCAGGATTTGCAATGGTTGAAACAGGATTTACCAGAGCAAAGAACGCTGGTAACATTATTATGAAGAACCTTATGGACTTTTGTATTGGTACTATTATGTACATTGTATTAGGATTTGGACTTATGATGTCAGAGGATTATGTAATGGGTGTTATTGGTATTCCAAATCTTGATATTTTCACAAACTACAGTAACTTCAACTGGTCACAGTTTGTATTCCAGTTAGTGTTCTGTGCAACAGCAGCAACAATTGTTTCAGGAGCTATGGCTGAAAGAACAAAGTTCAGTGCCTACTGTATTTATTCAGGAGCAATCAGTTTAATAGTATATCCTATTGAAGCAGGTTGGGTTTGGAACCTTGGTGGACATGGTTGGTTACAGCAGTTAAATTTCGTAGATTTCGCCGGTTCAGCAGTAATTCACTCAGTTGGTGGTATGGCAGCTTTAGTTGGTGCAATTATTGTAGGTCCTCGTATTGGTAAATATACAAAGAGATCAAATGGAAAAATCAGATCAAATGCTATTGCCGGTCATTCAATTACACTTGGTGCTTTAGGATGTTTCATTCTTTGGTTTGGCTGGTACGGATTCAACGGTGCAGCAGCAACAAATGTTGACAGTTTAGCTTCAATCTTTATGAATACAACAATTGCTCCTGCAACAGCAACAGTAGTATGTATGATTTTTACATGGATTAAAGATGGTAAGCCTGATGTAGGCATGTGCTTAAATGCTTCACTGGCAGGTTTAGTAGCAATTACAGCAGGTTGTGCTTCAGTAGATACAATTGGCGCATTAATCATTGGTGCTGTAGCAGGTATTTTAGTAGATGTAGTTGTAGAAGTTTTAGACAAGAAATTCCACATTGATGATCCTGTTGGTGCAGTTGGTGTTCACTTGGCAAATGGTGTTTGGGGAACAATCGCAGTTGGTTTATTTGCAACAGGAAAAGGTGATACAGTACAGGCATTTGCAGATGGTTCAGCATACGCAGGTTTATTCTACGGTGGTGGAGCAAAATTATTAGGAATTCAGATTTTAGGTATTGTGGCAATTGATGTATATGCAGCGATTATGATGACAATCGTATTCCAGTTAATTAAACATACAATTGGACTTAGAACAACAGCAGAAGAAGAAATTATTGGTATGGATATTTCAGAACATGGTCTTGCATCAGCATACGCAGACTTCCTTCCAGCAGCACCATCATATGCAGGTGAAAGTGAAGGGGCAGTTGATTTATCAGATGTTAAACCTACACCACTTACATTAGGTGATAAGTCAGAAGGCAGATATACTAAGATTTCTATTATATGTCCTGAAGAACGATTTGGAGTTCTTAGAGACACAATGAATGCCATTGGAGTAATGGGTATGACAGTATCTCAGGTAATGGGTTGTGGAGCTGAAAAAGGTAAGACAGGTAGATATAGAGGTGTGTCAACAACAATGAACCTTTATAAGAAAGTTCAGGTTGATATAGTTGTATCAACGGTTGATCCGGGACTTGTAGTTGCAGCAGCAAGAAAAGCTCTTAATACAGAACACTATGGCGATGGTAAGATTTTCGTTACTAGTGTCGAAGATGTAATGAGAGTTCGTACAGGTGATACAGGATATGATGCATTGAAATATGATGAAAAATAATTAACAGTAATTAACAATTATTTATTAAAAAGATATTTTAGAACTCTGTTCTTAAATATATATTTTACTTAATCTCATTAAAGGGCCGGTACTTAAGTACCGGCTCATTTTTTTGGGGCAATGAGAAATTTGGAAAGAATTTCTCATTGTCCAAAAAACGTTCCACTAGGGATGCACACTAGTGCGAAAAGAAAATAGTTACGGACGGGTACCCATTGGGTGTGAAAGAATGTCATAAGTAACAGGCTTTCAAAAATAGAAAATTCTTTCAGAAGATTCATTGCATAAAAAAAATAAAACTATAGTAAATAGATAAAAAACGCATAAAAACGTTACAGTATATGTGCAAAATGCACAAAAAGATAAGCTTTTATTGTATAAAAGGTCGAAATGTGTTCTATTTGTGAAAATATTATTGAAAACGTTTCCGAAAAGTGTTACTATCAGTTCATAGGAAACGTTTCCAAAGAAAGTGAGTACCACACTTGAAATGGAAATATCGGATAACCTAAGTTATTTTTTTAGAAAAGGAGACAAAGATATGCGTAAGAAATTATTAAGTGTAGCATTGTGTGCAACAATGGTAGCAGGATTATTAGCAGGATGTGGAAGCAGTTCTAAGAGCGATAAATCAAGCTCAGAAAAAGGATCAGTTTATTGGTTAAACTTTAAACCGGAAGCTGATGAGGCTTTACAGAGTATAGCCAAGACATATCAGAAGGAAAAAGGAGTTAAGGTAAAGGTTGTTACAGCAGCTTCAGGAAACTATAACTCAACATTAACTTCTGAAATGGGAAAATCAGCAGCACCTACATTATTTGTAGTTGGTAACCAGGCAGCAGTTAAGACTTGGGATGATTATTGCTTAGATCTTAAGGGTACAGATATTTACAAGGAATTAAGTACAGATTCATTTAACTTGAAAGATGACAAAGGCAAAGTTGCATCAATCGGTTATTGCTATGAAAGTTATGGATTAATTGTAAATAAGAAATTACTTAAGAAGGCAGGATATGAAGTTTCAGACATTAAGAACTTTGATACATTAAAGTCAGTTGCTGAAGATATTCATAAGAGAGCTGACAAACTTGGATTTGATGCATTTACATCATCAGGAATGGATGATGCATCATCATGGAGATTTACAGGACACTTAGCAAATATGCCATTATTCTATGAAGGAAGAGATGATGGATGGAAAGAAGCTCCTGCAACAATTAAAGGAACATATTTAGATAACTTCAAAAAAACATGGGATTTATACATTAACAACAGCAAATACGATAAGAACACTTTAGCAACAGGTGGTTATGATGCAGAAGCAGAATTCAAGAATGGTGAAGCAGTATTCTACCAGAATGGTACATGGGAATATGATGCTTTAAAAAAATCAATTTCAGATGATGATATGCAGATGATTCCAATTTACTGTGGAGTTGATGGTGAAGAAAAAGCAGGCCTTTGCTCAGGAACAGAAAACTGCTGGGCAGTTAATGCAAAAGCTTCAAAAGCTGATCAGAAGGCAACACTTGATTTTATGAAATGGTTAGTAACTTCAGATGAAGGTACAAAAGTTATGGCTGAACAGTTTGGCGCTATTCCATATAAGAAAGCAGCAGACAGTGGAAATGTATTCTTAAAGAATGCAAACGACTTATTTGATGCAGGAAATTACAATGTTGACTGGACATTTAACTACACACCAAATGTAGATGAATGGAGAGCAAGCCTTGTAGCAGCAATGAACAAATATGATGCAGGCGGTTCATGGGATGATGTTAAAACAGCATTTGTAGAAGGCTGGGCTACACAATATAAGGCAGCTAACAAATAAATTAGCCAATAAATAAATTATGTAACAATGAATTATAATTATTGATTGGACAATAATTATTAACTAAATAATAGTTATTAATTTCTATAGAAAATAAATATAGAAACTTGATATTTAGGGGGCGGGCATAGCCCGCCCCTTCTTATTAGAAATAAGGAGGAGATTGCTGTGAAAGGAAAAAAGAAAAAACATAACAGTGGAACATCTGTAAATTCTAAACTTCTTCGCAGACCTATTCAAAGATGCTTTCTTCTATTCTTAGCACCTACTTTTGGAGCTTTTTGTATTGGATTTATTTATCCATTTTTAAGAGGAATTTATTTATCTTTTTGTGAGTTTGTTACAATCGGAGATGCTTCTTTTGTAGGTTTTAGAAATTACATGGATGCATTTAGCGATGCGTCATTTATACATGCATTTTGGTATACAGCATTGTATGCAATAGTATCACTATTTTTGATAAATATACTGGCATTTGCAATAGCATATTTATTAACGTTAGGTATAAAAGGTGCAAACTTATTTAGAACAGCATTTTTCATGCCAAACTTAATTGGTGGTATTGTTCTTGGATATATTTGGAGTATGATTTTCAATGGTGTATTAGGAAAAATGAACACTTCAATATTAATGGAAACGAGATATGGTTTTTGGGGCTTAATCATATTAATGTGCTGGCAGCAGGTTGGATATATGATGATTATCTATATTGCAGGGTTACAGGCAGTTCCCGGAGAATTAATTGAAGCAGCAAAAATCGATGGAGCAAGCAAATGGCAGACATTAACAAGAGTAACAATTCCAAATATTATGCCATCTATTACAATTTGTTTGTTCTTAACAATAACTAATGGATTTAAACTTTTCGACCAAAACTTAGCATTAACAAATGGTCAGCCATTTGAACAGTTAAAGGATGGTTCAGTTGTAAAGACAACAGAAATGTTGGCGCTTAATATTTACAACACATTTTATGGACAGTCACTTACAGGTAAGGGAGTGGCACAGGCGAAAGCCGTTATATTCTTTATTTTAGTTGCAGGAATATCAATTATTCAGCTTAAGGCAACTAGATCAAAGGAGGTGCAGCAATAATGAACAATAAAGAAACAAATAGAAATTTAAAAGATACAAAATTAGTTGCTGCCACAAAGAAGAAAAAATTAAAAGAGAACAATGAAATTCCATTGAAACATGGAAAGCTTTTAACAATAATATTATCAATTGTAACATTAATTTATGTCAGTCCGATATTTGTTGTTTTAATGAACTCTTTTAAAGCAAATACCTTTGTTAAAACAGATACATTTGCATGGCCTATAGGAAAAGCTTTAGTAGGTTGGGCTAATTACATCAAAGGTTTTACATTTGGAAATTATCCGTTTTTTAAATCAGTATTATACAGTTTTGTAATTACAGTTTTATCAACGGCTTTAATATTAGTTTGTACATCAATGGCAGCATGGTATATTGCCAGAGTTGATAGTATAGTTTGTAAGATTGTTTACTATCTGTTTGTATTCTCAATGGTAGTGCCATTCCAGATGGTAATGTTCACATTGTCAAATACAGCAGATTCATTGGGACTTAACACACCTTGGACAATCCCGGTTATATATTTGGGATTTGGAGCCGGTATGGCGGTGTTTATGTTTACGGGATTCATCAAAGGTTTGCCACTTGAAATCGAGGAGGCAGCAGCAATTGATGGTTGCGGACCTATCAGAACATTTTTCATCGTTATTGTACCAATGTTAAAACCAACATTAATTTCAGTAGGTATTCTTGAGATTATGTGGATATGGAATGATTATCTTCTTCCATATTTAGTTCTTGACTTAGATCGATACAGAACTATTCCAATTCATATTCAATACTTACAGGGAAGTTACGGTTCAGTAGATTTAGGTGCGATAATGGCACTTATTATATTAAGTATTATACCTGTTATATTATTCTATCTCACATGTCAGAAGCATATTATAAAAGGTGTAGCTGCAGGAGCAGTAAAGGGTTAAAGATTATTTAAGGAGGAACTATGAGGGCTAGTGGAATTTTATTACCAATTTCAAGTTTGCCTGGAAAGTATGGTATAGGAAGCTTTTCAAAAGAAGCATATGAATTTGTGGATTTTCTAAAAGAAGCTGACCAGAAATACTGGCAGATATTGCCTATAGGACCTACAAGCTACGGAGATTCACCTTATCAGTCTTTTTCAACATACGCGGGAAATCCTTATTTTATTAGTTTAGAAGACTTAATAGAGCAGGGACTTCTAACAGAAAAAGAATGTGATAAAGTGGATTTCGGTAGCAAAACAGATAAAGTAGATTATGAGAAATTGTATAATGGCAGATTTGAACTTTTAAAAACTGCTTATGAAAAAAGTGATATAAGCGAACGTGAAGAGTTTAAAAGATTTAAAGCTGAAAACGCTTATTGGTTAAAAGATTATGCAATGTTCATGGCTATTAAGGAAAGGTTTAATGGGCAGAGTTTTGACCATTGGGCAGAGGACATAAAACTCAGATGGGAATATTCCATGGAATATTACGAAAGTGAATTAGCTGATGAAATTACTTTTTATGAGTTTATTCAATATGAGTTTTACAGACAATGGTACAAACTGAAAAAATATGCAAACGATAATGGAATAAAAATTATTGGTGATATTCCAATATACGTTGCATATGATAGTGCTGATGTGTGGGCACATCCTGAATTATTCCAAATAGATGATGAGAGAAATCCAATTGCAGTTGCAGGATGTCCACCGGATGGATTTTCAGCAACAGGACAGCTTTGGGGAAATCCATTATACAAATGGGATTATCACAAATACACTAATTATGACTGGTGGATAAAGAGAATAGAGAGAAGTGTGAAATTATATGATGTTGTAAGAATTGATCACTTTAGAGGTTTTGATGAATACTATTCAATACCGGCAAAGGACAAAGATGCTACAGGTGGGCATTGGGAAAAAGGCCCGGGTATAGATTTGTTCAATGGAATTAAATATTGTTTGGGAGATATTAATATTATTGCTGAGGATTTAGGTTATATAACTGACACAGTAAGACAGTTAGTTAAAGACTCAGGTTTCCCGAATATGAAGGTATTAGAATTCGCTTTTGATAGTAGGGACTCATCAGGACCAAGAGATTATTTGCCATATAATTATGATAAGAATTGTGTAGTTTATACAGGCACCCACGATAATGAAACATTAAAGGGTTGGCTTGATGATATTGAACCTGAAGAAGTACAAATGATAGAAGAATACATAGGAAGAAAAGTTGAAACAAAAACACAGTTAGTGGATGAGATTATAAGAATGGCTCAGGCTTCAACTGCAAATACTTGCATAATTCCTATGCAGGACTATTTACATTTAGACAATAAGTCGAGGATGAATACACCATCTACCTTAGGAGACAATTGGAGCTGGCGTTTGAAATCTACACAATTAACAAAAAGATTAAACAACAAAATTAAAAAGTTGACTGTTCTTTATGGCAGAGAATAACAGAATACAGATAATAATTTCTTAAAAGAGCTGCGAAGGGACAACTTTCGCAGCTTTTTGCATAAAGTACAGCTATGTGGTAAAATGCTAAATTGTGGAAGAAATGAAACTTATTAATTTATGCTAAATGAAAGGGGAAAGACATGGCAAATCTTACTATCAAAGACATAGCAAGAATATGTGGGGTTGGAATTAGCACTGTTTCCCGAGCAATTAATGATGACCCGGGAATTAATCAAAATACAAGAAATAGAATACTAAAAGTAATTAAAGAATATAATTATGTTCCAAATAACAGTGCGAGAAATCTAAAAATGACAGAATCAAATACAATAGCATTGTTAATAAAAGGAATTGACAATCAGTTCTTTCAAGGAATGCTTAAGATATTTGAAGAAGAATTGAAGAAGTTAGAATATACATTTTTAATTCATGCGCTTGGAGAAGACCAGGATGATGTAAGTGTAGCTATACAGCTTGCTAAAGAAAAAAGATTAAAAGGCCTTATTTTTCTTGGGGGCCAGATGGATTCTCTAGACAACATACTGGAAGAAATCGGTGTACCTTATGTTTTGTGTACAGTTGCAGTTAATATGATGGCACCAAAAAGAAATTGTTTATCTGTATCAATTGATGACGAAAAGGAAAGCTATAGAGCAGTTGATTATTTATGTAAAAAAGGCCATAAGAAAATCGCAATGATTTCAGGCAGACGCACTGATCAGGCAGTTGGTGGTCTTCGTTTAAGAGGCTATAAGAGAGCTTTGGAAGACAACGGCATTGAAATAAAAGATGAGTTAATAAGATATATGAAGGATGATATACCGGAATATTCAGTAGCAAATGGTTATGAAGTAACTAAAGAATTGCTTAAATCTAATGTAGACTTCACAGCGCTATATGCAATTTCAGATTTAACAGCTTTTGGGGCGTACAAGGCAATTATGGAAGAAGGTAAAACAATTCCCGGGGATTATTCGGTTTTAGGATTTGACGGCCTTGATATGTCAAGATATTTTCAACCATCATTGTCAACAATGAAACAGCCTTGTGAACAAATGGTTAAGTCGTCAATAAAACTTTTAATGGATGCCATAAATGGAAACGATGAAAAGAAACAACTGATTTTTGAAGCTGAATTATTGGAGAAAGAATCAGTAAAAGAATTGTAAGGAGAAATATTTGTGTTTGGAATTGACAGCAAACTATATGAGTTTTTATCAAAAATAGCAGATTTAATAATAGTAAACCTGCTATTTATTATATGTTCGTTACCTATTGTTACTATAGGAGCGTCAACAACAGCTCTTTATGGAGTAACAAAAAAAATGGCAAGTAACAGTGAAGGCTACATATTTAGGTCATACTTTAAACTGTTCAAGGAAAATTTCAAACAATCAACAATAATGTGGATTATTTTATTGGTGCTTTCATTAATCCCAACAGCCGATTTATATATAATTAATTATATGCCAAAAGGTCTGCTACCTACAGTATTAAGAGGGTTTATGTTAGCAGCAGCTTTAGCAATACTTTTCGTATTTCTTTATGCCATGGCATTACAAAGCACTTTTGAAAACACAGTGAAAAATACATTGAAAAATGCCTTCTTAATGGGAATAGGTCATTTTCCATGGACTTTGTTAATTGTGACCATTACATTACTCCCTATTATTCTACTAGTAACACTAGGAAGCGCAGCATCCTCTGTTATATATGTAATGTCATTTGTTGGATTTTCGGTACTTGCATATTTGAATTCTTTTATATTTAACAGAATATTTAAGAAATATATGTAAAGAATAAAAGGTTGTTACAGTTGAAGGTATATGTCCTGAATTTCAGATACATATCTTCAAAGTTAACAACCTTTTTGCTATTTGATAACCAAATACGTTTATGAAAAAATATAACTCTTTTAAAATAATAAATTACAAAATACTATAAATTACTGTACTGAATTATCTTGTATGTTTTCTCCAGGTTAAAGGATCACTACCACTTGCCGGTTTAGTAATATCCATTGAGTCATCTGTAGAAGCATAGCTTTGTCCCATAAATCCATCTGCAGAAACAGAATTATTATTAATTAAGTCTTCAACGGAAACAGTACCTTCTTTTGCAATTTCTTCAGCTGTTTTGGCATCTGTAATCTGGGTATCCTGATTAACTGATAAAGTATCAAGTGATGTTTTAAGCAATAAAGAAGCCTCATCTTCTGTAATTCCCATTGCATCAGCAAGTTCAGAAATTTCAGGCACACGACCAAGCTCTTTGCTAAGCTTGCTTGTTGTGTTGTCAAGCTGATTTAACTTGTCAGCAAGATGCTGTCCGATTCGATCAGAATTAATCTGACTGTTAATTACGTTGCGGATACCCTGTTCAATGCGTTTATCAATATAATTATTAAAATCACCACATTCCTTAGTGTATTCAGAAACGGCAACCATAAGTTCTAAGTTACCTTCCTGAATTAAGTCACCAAAAGTAACTCCCTTTCCACAATATTTTTTTGCAATATCTGCAACCTTCTTTAGTTTAGACTCTACAAGTGGAGTAGATGCAGATGCATCTCCGGCTATTAGTTTATTTACAAGCGCAGCCTGTTCTACATCTGATACAGTTTGAAGAGCGTCCATATCATCCATATACATTTTTATAAAATCAGTCTCTTCCTGTGACTGCCCATTTTCATCTTTTGCTATGTTTTCTGAGATGGCATTCATTCCATGACTGTCGTCAAAAATATTGTCGTCACTAGGAGTAAAGCCTTTAATTTCTATTTTATTAATTGATAGATAGTCGTATATAAGTTTGTACTGACTGTCATCGTCAATAAGACCATTAAAGAAAGATTTAACATCCTCCATAGTAATTAAATTATCGTGAGCTGTAGCATAAGAAACTAATTTTGCTAAAGCTTCATTAAACATTGTTTTTTTATCCATGTTTTTTATAACCTCGTCTTTAAAATATTACATTATACTTATGTAAATGATACATAAAAGCCTTGCAAAAATCAAGGATAATGGGTAACATTTAAGGTGTATGCCTTGAAGGCAAAAAAGGAGTAAATATGAAAGAATTAATTAATAAAATAAGAAAAAGCAGAATCTTTTCCCTTATATGTATTTTATTGTTTATAAGTATATGTTTTGGGATAGGGGCAGCGGCAGCATATATTAACCATGAATCAGATCCAACAGATGTGGCATCTAATTATTTTAGAGCTTTCGTTGCCATGGATTATAACAAAATGTACAGTTACATAGACAAAGAAGATGCGTATGTGGAAAAAACATTATACACTAAGAAAATGGAAAATTTGAGAAAACAATATACCATTGATTCTTATGATATAAATAAGCCTGAAACAAAAGATGGGCAGAAGTCAGTAACAATTAAATGCAAAAACGACGAAACAGGAAAAACAAAAGATTTTGTAGTAAAAATAACATCCAAAAGAAAAGGTTTAAATATTGTACCTGACTTTTATGTAAACATAGATGATATTTTAACCAACAATTTTCAGGTTACTTTACCGGCAGGTAATGAATTACAGTTAAATGGCATTACAATTACAAACAGCAATGCAAAAGTTTCAAAAAATTCAAGTGGCCAGGAAGTATATCTTTTTAATAAAACTTTAAAAGGAAACTACAAAGCTGTAGCTACAAATGCAATTTACGCTATGGTAAAAACTTTGAATGTAAATAAAGACGATACAAAACTTGATTTGTCAAAGATTCAACCTGTAGCTAATGATAATTACACTAAGATAATTAACAAAAATTGTGATAGTTTTGTAGACCAGTTCTACAAAGCTGTTAGAA